>JAIEPG010000001.1 GCA_019749895.1 Candidatus Babeliales bacterium
CCAAGATTTTCATTCTTGTAACAGGGGTTCAAATCCCCTTGGGGACGCTCAATTTTGCTCTCGCAAAATTTCGCTATCCAGCCTACGCCCTACGTGGCTCCGGCGGACAGGCGCCTTTCTTAAATGATTTATTTAAAATTTATATTCTTAAAATTTTAAAGCTTTAAAAAAATTTCTTAACTATGAACATATCACTTGCACCGTACACATTAGAACACGAGCTTGAGCGCGAATTAATCTATAGAAAGATTAGTTTTGAAAAGCGAGACAGGCTCTATTTTTTTGATGCCGATTATAAGCCATTGTTTGCGCAAGTCACGTGGTTCAATTGCAAAAAATTGTCGATAACTTCGATTAATGACGGCATTAAGCAGCTTCGTGCGCTGGGCAAAAACTGGGCGCTTTTTTCTGTTGGTTATCATCGTCGAGCGCAATTAATTCAAGACGGTTTGCCAAAAGTAAAAGAGGTACCAATTTCTTTTTTGGGTACATTGCCGAAACATGCTATGGGTGGTTGGACACTGTATGATCAAAATACCATCATATGTTCACAAGAAACAACTTCTTTGTATCCGCTTGGCAAATGCGAATTTGTCGAAAACAAAACGATGCCGCCTTCTCGTGCTTATCTTAAATTGTGGGAATTCTTTACATTGCATCATAGCCCTCCTGCACAAGGAACTCATGTGCTTGATATGGGTGCGTGTCCTGGCGGATGGAGTTGGGTAATGGCTACCTTAGGTTTAAAAGTAACTGCAGTAGATAAGGCGCCGTTGGATGATAAGATTGGAAAGCTTTCTGGCATTACCTTTTTACAAGAAAGTGCCTTTGGCTTATCGCCGGAACAGGTGCCTCGCGTGGATTGGTTTTTTTCCGATATTATCTGTTATCCGGAACGGCTTTTAAATCTGATCAAAACGTGGATGACTAAAGGGCAGGTAAAGAATTTTGTCTGTACCATAAAGTTTCAAGGTGAGGCCAATTTTAGCGTTATCGATCAGTTTTTGGCCATACCGAATAGCAAGATTGTGCATCTCTATCATAACAAGCACGAGTTGACCTGGTGGGTGAATAAGTAGGTTATTGTATCATTTTAAGTTTATTAAAAAAATTAAAGCGAGAATAGTTTATGGAAACAAAAGTTTACTACACGCCAGAAGTAAAAAATTCAGAACAGGCTGCGGCCTACTCAAAGACGCAGGGCTCGGTAATGCGCTATATCGCTTTTCGCGATGTGCCAGCGCTTATTAAGCACTATGTTCGTGGTACCAAAGCGCTTGATTATGGTTCAGGAACCGGTTGTTCGGCCAAGCTCTTGCTTGAGTTGGGCATGGACGTTGTTGGCGTTGATATCAGCGAAGAAATGCTTGCACAAGCGCGCTTGCTCTGCCCAGAAACAGAATTTCATTTGAGCAACAACGGCATTATTCCCGCGTCCGACAAAACGTTTGATTTGGTACTTTCTGGCTTTGTTATGTTTTGTATTGCCACGCAGGCTGAGGTGGTTGCGTATTTGCAAGAAGCAAAGCGTGTTATGAAGTCTGATGGGGTTTTTATTGCCGTGACTGGTAGCCAAGATTTGTTTAGCAAAGACTGGCTTACGCTCAATATCGATTTTCCAGAAAACAAAAATCTGGTCAGTGGCGCACCGGCAAAAGCGTATCATTACGAAAGTAACATCGAATTTACTGATTATTACTGGACCGAACAAGATTATCGCAATTTTTTTGCACAAGCCGGTTTTGAGTTGCTTGAAGTGCATTATCCGCTGGGCAAAGCGAGTGAGCCGTACGCATGGAAAGATGAAAAGACGCATTCGCCGTTTGTTGTTTTTGTAGCGCGAGCTCTTTAAAATTCTGTGTAGTTTCTTTATTTTTCCTACCGTTTTACAAGCTTTTTTGCTTGTGTGATACTGTATTTAGGTGAGGGGGCTCACGAATAATACTTATTACATGACAGGGGGAGCGTTATCATGTTAAAAAAATTGGCATTTATAGTGTGTTTAGCCGTTTCGCAGTTGCATGGCATGCGTGCTGCTGAATGCCCTGTTCTTGCTGTTCATGGCCTAGGTACCCCGCAAGTTTTTGGTAAGTTTTATAAAGAATATGTTGCCCAGCAGTTGAGCATTTCGGGCAAGACAATTGTTTATGTTGATGGACCATTGTCTGCTCAAGCGGATTTTGGTCAGCAGCATTGCCAAGAATATTTCAAAAAAAGCTATGAAAGTATTGATACGCGTAATGGTTATATTATTCATGCTACGTCGCAAGGCACGGCAACCGTTCTAAACTTTCTTGCTAACAATCCTGAAGCACAAGAAAACCTTAAAGCGCTTATTCTTGAAGCGCCCATGGCCAGTGGCAATAGTGCCATTGCTCATCATGTTGGTATACCGCTAGTAGAAGATTTTCCGTTGGTTCCTTATCTTGCAAAATTGATACATTTTCCTGGCTACAGGCCATCAGGGATGCAGGCCATAAAATCAATAGATCAGTTAATTAATAAAAATATTGTTATTATTCTTGCTCATTCAACGCATGATCGAATATTGCCGTATTCTGGTGCTTGTGCGCTGTATTACGGGCTTAAAGAGCTTGGGCACTGCAATGTTTATTTTATAAGCAAGGCCGGGTGGGATCACACAGAAGTATTGAATGGGGAGTCTGTGGTTAAAACCATTTTAGCAAAGCATGATCTTGTGCTATCAGCAGATGCATCTGAAAGTAGTGATTTAAGCGCTTATCAGCCTGATCATAAGGGTTTTTGGTATCGCCGTGCCTATAAAGTGATTCGTTTTATAGAAGGTATGCACACAGTAATTGGGAAAACAGGGAGTTTATGTCTTTGTCGATAGGCCGTTTTAGTCCTTAAAACTTCGTTAAAAAAGCCTAAAAAAACCCTGCAAAAACCTTGTTTTTAGGCACATTTTTGAGTCTTGAAAAATAATTAATAGTTTCAATACGTCCATTGGCTGGGCATATTGGCCTAGTTTTGTGACAATTATCTTATTCTGCTGTAGTATTTTTTGTCAAAATGGGGTAAAATGAGCTAATAGGTACCCTTATCTCTTTTTTAGATATCTGATGTGTCGAGTGAGCTTTCCGCATTATTCGCAGCTTCTGATATTGTTATTATTTAAACCGAAGGAAACTGTGAATAATACGTTCGATAATTTTTTACTTATTCCCCAAATTCAAGATTCGTTAAAAGCTCTTGGATTCACTCAACCGACACCTGTACAATCGGATATCATTCCTTTGTTACTCGAAAATTTTAAACAAGACGTTCACGTGCAAGCGCAAACCGGAACTGGTAAAACGCTTGGTTTTGGTATTCCACTTTTGCAAGCAATAGACCCAACGGTTAAAGCAGTGCAAGGGTTGGTTATGGCGCCAACGCGCGAACTCGTTTTGCAAATTTATGAAAGTCTTCGTGACGTTTCAAAAGGTAGTGGCATTGTTATAGAACACATTTGTGGCGGCATGCCAATCAACGCGCAAATTTCTGCGCTGAGACGTGGTGTACACATTATTATTGGTACGCCTGGCCGTATTAACGATCACTTGGAACGCAAGACGCTTAAGCTTGATACGCTTAAAGTTTTGGTTTTGGACGAAGCAGACATTATGTTGGACATGGGCTTTATGCTCGAAATTGATGCCATTTTGAAGTTTGTTCCTGAAGAACGCAACATTTGGTTGTTCTCAGCAACGGTTATGCCTGGTATTCAAAAATTGATTCGATCACACATGAAAAATGTGGTGAGCGTAAAATCTTCACAAGGTGCGCCATCAAATGCTTCTATCAAGCAATATTATTGCATGGTTCCTCAAAGAAAGCGTCTTGAAGCAACTATTCGCTTCATTGAAGCAGCGCCAAGTTTTTATGGTATTATCTTTTGTCGCACAAAAACTTTGACAACTGAAGTAACCGAAGAATTGGCAAGCAAAGGTTTTAAAGTTAACTGTCTGCATGGCGATATGAAGCAAACATTGCGTAACCACGTAATTAAAGGCTTTAAAAAGAGAGACTTTTCTATCTTGGTAGCAACCGACGTTGCTGGCCGTGGTATTGACGTTTCAGATTTGACGCACGTTATTAACTATTCCATTCCTGATGAATCGGAAAGTTACGTGCATCGTATTGGACGTACGGGCCGTGCCGGTAAAGAAGGTATTGCCATTATGTTTATTGCAGGGTCTGAAAAATATCGTCTTAAGCGCATTGAAGCAGTAGTAAAATCTACGCTTTCAGAAATTACTGTGCCGCCAATGGACGCAATTATTACCGCTAAAATGAGTGGCATTGCAGACTTTATTGAACTTGCAAAGCAAACTGAAATTAAAGATACTGGCGTAGACAAAGCGCTTACAGAACTTATCAATTCATTTACCGATCAAGAAATACGTTATTCGTTTGCGGTTGCCTTGAAAGAAAAATTCTTAAAAGGTGTTCGCGATGGAGCGCATGATTCTGAATTTATTGATTCATCGTCATCGTCTCATTCTTATTCGAATGCTCATGATACTCGTATTCCTCAAGAAATCTGTATTGAGCTTGGGCAAGATGATGGACTAGACGAACAGCTGGTAAGTGATTATATTCTAGCAGTGTGTGGTATTGAGCCACAGGAAGTCACTAAGCTGCGTGTTTTAAGAAACAAGACGTTTATTGCCGTTCCAGAAGGCAAATTGAAAACAAGCATCAGCCAAATGCAAAGTACGCCAATTATTGACCGTGCTCACCGTGTTCATGTGGTGCAAGACGTTTATCGTGAAAAACAACAATCATCTGGTGGTAGACCGCGTCGCTTAAGCCCGCGCAGAGATGGTGGCAGAAGCAACGATAGCAGAGACAGCAGAAGTAGCGATAGCAGAGGCAGAGACGGCAGGTCTCGTGATGATAGATCACGTGATAACGCTAGTGGCAGTTTTAACAGAGATAACAGAAGCAGAAGAAGTGCATAATAATGCTTGATGCAGTATCATTCTTTATTATTCTGCAGATAATTTTATTGGGTTTTATGGCGTTACATGACTGGGTTCATGTACCGCCGTTAACCAATATTCCCGACCTCAAAAAATCACATTCGTTTCACGATCGTTTGCTTTCTGCATGTGTGAATGCAGGTTTTGTTCTTATTCCCTTAATCTTAACGGTTCAGTACCGTTATCATTTTACGCGGCAAGTTCTCCTTATTATCACTATTTTTTATAGCATACTTACGCTTGGTACTATTTGTGCTTGGTGGGTTCCGTATATTTTTGGCAGCTCACAAGCGCACAAACAAGGATTTGCGGAATATCACAATACGCATCACTTTTTGCCTGCTCGTGGTGACAATGTTGTACCAAATACGCTTCATGTTATACTGCATTTGCAGGTATGGGCCTGTCTTGCGCTGACTATCTATTTTTGGTTTCGATGATCAATTTTATGAAAAGAGGGAGCTTTGTCATGCTTGAAGCAAAGCAATTTATTGTTGGTATAATCTTGGTTGTTGTTGGCCTTTTTATTGTCTTGCCTTTTCTTACGGCGGGCGCAATTCGTATTATGATTATTGTCTTTGGTATTTATTTGTTGCTTTCAGGCTTGCGTCTTATTCGTGAGTCGTCCTCTACAACTGCCAAAAAACGTTCTAATGTTTATGATGTTCATGAAGAAAAGAAGCAGCCATAGCTCTGCATATTTCTTATCTTGTTTTTAATATTCTTGCTTGAATCTGGATTTTTTAAGAATCTTGCGTCTTTCAAGTGCTTCTTGCTATACTGATTTTATAAGAAATAATATTTTCTAATATAAAATATTTACAAAGTAGTCATTGTTAATCGGTGATTTGTTTATTAAGAGAAGTGTGAAGGGGAGTAATAATGGATAATATGAATATGCCAAATTTGGGCGTGGTCAAGGGCTTGTTGGCGGTTATTGGCGGTGTGGTTCTTGTCTTTTTTGCCTTTAAGATGATTTTTCAGATTGCCTGTTTTGTAACCGGCTTTTTATTAATTTACTACGGCCTTGCGTTATTGAACATTAAACAAGCGACCGATTACATTGATCTTTTCTTAGTAAAAATTAGAAAGCTTTTCGGCAAATAGTTTTCATAAAAATTAGACAAAAAAAGAGCGGCAGATTTTTCTGCCGCTCTTTTTTTGTTTTTATAATCCTCTTTGCTTGAGTTCAGCTTCATAAAGCTTATCGCCATGATAGTCTGGTCGCACGCCCTTGTTGGCGCGTGCGCTACGGCGAGGTTGTGGCTTATTTGCTGCCTTTTTTGCTCGTACTATTGTACGTTTTCCCGCGCGCATGTTGCGGCGGTCTTTAGCTGTTGTTTCTGGCTGTTGAGTGGCCGGTACTCTGTTATTTTGCTCGGTGTTTTCTTTACTGTTTTGACGTTGCGTTTGTTCAGGAGTACGTTGTCCTTCTTTTTGGTAGCGTCGTGCTAAACGATCTTCAAAGGTAAGTGATTCTTGATGTTGTCCAAATACCAAGCGAGCAATGTTATTATCATTTTGATCATTTGCATGTGAATTATCAAAATCTGAATCTTCAAAACCACCAGAGAAATCAAAATCAAAATCATCAATTTTGCTGTTTCTGGTTGACTCTCCATTTTGTTGTTCAACAAAAGTAAGAAGAAGAGGTTGTTGTTTTTTAGCTTGTTTTTGTTCTAAGGAAGCAAGAAGGTGCTCTTGTTTAGCGAGTTCTTGCTCTAGAGCGCGACGTGCCTTGTGTAAATAACGTTGTCCCAAGCGGTCTTCAAGAGTATCTTTACGTTCTGTTTGTGGCTTAATAAGCGGAAGGCTTTGTTGAGTTGGCTTACTTAACGTTTTGATTGTAGAGCTACTTGCCGTGTCGCTATCTTTTCCAAATATAGATTCTTCAAAATCATCAAGTATTATATCATCCATAAAATTGGATGATTTTTCAATAAAAGTAAGAAGAAGTTGTTCAGCATGATCTTGATTCTTGTTATTGCTCGTTGCGATACCACCACAAAAAGTTTTAGGTGATGCTACTGGTTCCTCATAATCCTCAATATCATCTTCAGATGGCAAAGAATGGTCAGAAGAATTATCTCTTGAAGACGAATTTTCTGGGTCAAGGAGGGGTGGCATATCATCAGAATCAGAATCGGTAGAGTTGTTTGTATCACTTAATGAATTATTGTTTTCAGCTGATCCAGAACGTTTGATGTCTGTTGTTGTGGTTTTTTTCTGAAATGAAAATTCATTTAAAGAATCGCTTTCATCTAATTCACTCAGTTCTTCGTTTGTATCTGAGTCTGAATCAGAATTGGAGTCTGAGCTCGGTTTTTTTTCTTTATCTTGTTCTTTATCGTTCTTATCTTTTTCTTTATCGATAGCTGTTGGTTCTTGGAATTCTTTCCAAACAGCCCACGCATTAAGACCCAACAAAGCAAGTTTTAATTTTGCTTCAAGTGAGCTTGGTTTGCTTGTTAAATACAAAGAAGTCATGCGAATAAATGAGGTTAGCACGTCTGCTTTGGTTTGTTGTTCTGGCTTGTCTGTTGCAAGTGCTGAAAAAGTAGCAGTTGCTGTTTCTGCCAACGGTAAAAGAATGTACTTAATGCTGATCAAGAGTTTATCAACATTTTTATGTAATTCTTTGTCGCGCTTTGGTTCTTTAGATTCGCTAAAAGCGGTAACAAGGTTTACCAAGTTTGCTGAGAGTGCGTATGTGTCGTAACTCAGCCATGCAAGGTTGTAGCCTTGATTGTTAGTGGTAGCATTGTGCAATGCAAGAATGCTGTTGCTAATACGCAGTGCGTCAACCAACAGCGCTGTTGCTGCTGCTGTTTTAACATTACCTTTTTTTTCATGGTAAATACTTGCCAATACTGCTGGGCCTCTTAAAGCTGCCGTTGCAATTTGAGCCATTTCTGCTTTGGAGTACGTGTCTTGTGTTTTTGCCGGAGTTTCTTTTTTGTTGCCTGGTTGTTCACTAGCTGCTTGTAAATTTAGCGAGCAAAAGCCTGCAATAAGCAAGGTTGCTATGCCTGAGCGTAGCGTGGTGTTTTTACTGTGTTGATACATAAGGAAAAGTCTCCTAAAAAATGTTATGAAAAATGGTTGCTTGTGTTCTTTTTTGCTTTTTGTAGTTGGAATTTATAATTTATAATTTTTTGGTCCTGTTTTTATGCGCGTGCTCGCGCGTGTGGGTTGAGTTTGAGGGTGTCCTTGTTTTTTGCTTCTTGTTTTAGTTCGATCAGCTACCTGCTGGCTCTAGTGGCTGCGTTGGTGCTGGCTCTAGTGGCTGCGTGCGTAATTGAGCTGCTGCTTTAATAAGCTCCCATTCAGCTTGAGCTTCTTCTAGTTCTTTATGGTTTTTTTCAGCTTCTTTAGATGCTTTAATAAGTTCTTGAATGCGTGTCAATTCAGTCTTGTCTTTCAATGTGTTGGTTTTAAAAATTGCTTCAATTTTTTCGTCTTCTTCTTTGGCTTTCAATTGAGCTTGACGCTCTTCTTCTGTTTGTTCTTTATCGCCAGCCGATCTTGATCTGCTTGGGTTGGGATTTTTATCGCCGTTTTTTTCACTATCTGATGATGTTGGCTCATCTTTGCGTGATTGAGCATTTTTGGGCTGACTTAATTCATTCCACGCAGCCCATGCGCTAAGACCTAACAATGCAAGTTTTAATTTTGCTTCAAGTGATTTTGGTTTGCTTGCCAAGTACAAAGAACTCATGCGGGCAAGTGAAGTAAGTGCATCTGCTTTTGCTTGTAATTCTGGGGTGTCTTTTTTAAGTGCAGAAAAAGTAGCGGTTGTCCATTCTGCTAAAGGTGCAATAATATATCTAATGCTGATCAAAAGCTTATCAATTTTTTGATGAACCTCTTTCTGGGTGCGTGGTTTTTTAGGTTCATTAAATGAGGTAAGAAGGCTTACTAAGTCTGCTGACAGTGCGCAGACATCGTAACTAAGCCATGCAAGGTTGTAGCTTTGATTATTTGTTGTGGCATTGAGTAGGGCAAGAACACCGTTGCTAATGCGCAGTGCATCAACCAACAGCGCTGTTGCTGCCGCCGTTTTAACATTGCCTTTTTTTTCGTGATAAATGTTTGCCAGCAGTGCCGGGCCTCTCAATGCTGCTGTGGCAATTTGTGCCAACTCGGTACCAGAGTAAACCTCTTTCTTTTTAGGTTGACTTGTTTTTTCTTTGTCTGATTTTTTTTCTTTTGTGGTATCTGGTTTTTCAGTTGGAATATTATTTGTTGCAACCTCTGGTGTTGCAGCCGCAGCGTCTAAGTTGAGCGAGCAAAAGCCTGCAATAAGCATGGCTGCAATTCCCGAGCGTAGCGCGTTGTTTTTGTACAATTTATACATAAAAAAATATCTCCTAAAACTACGTTTTTACTATTTTTTCTTTTGGGTCACTTTTTTCTTTAATAAGAGTTGCTATGCAATAATTGCTTTACACAGTGAGCATGTTGGCTCCACTTTTTCTCGTTCGCATTTGGCAATCCATTCTTGAAGACAGTCTTGATGATAATAATGGTTGCATTGTGTTTGTGTTATAGTTGCATTGGCTTGAAAATCTTCACAGCAATAATTGCTACATTCTCTTGCTTCGCCATTAATCAATCCGTCTGTTGGAACCGTAATATTTTGCAGCGTATTATATACTTTTGGAGGAATATTGTTTTCTGGCTCTGGTGGTGACGGTTGATTTTCGTCGCGATCGTTATTTTGTGGTATTTGGTCTTTGTCGTCATCGCTATCGCTATTGCTATCAGTGTCGGTGTCAGTATCGCTGTTATCATCTTCTGACCATTGTTCCCACTCATCATTATTATTGTTGTTATTGTCTTCTGACGGGTTATTGTCATTGTCACGATTGCGAGGAGGCCGTGGTCCTTTCTTTGGTTCCTTGCAAGCTTCGAGCGTATCGTAGACGGCCGTAATGCCGTTAATAATTAAAAGAGCGGTAATGAGTTTTTCTTTTATAGAGCCGTTTTCGCTTTCAATAAGATTTTCAAGCACGCGCGCTAAAGAACCATAAGCGTTTACCGCTTCTTTTATTTGTCTATTTTTTTTGTATGCTCTATCGGCAGCTGTTTCTCTTGGTGGTATTTTAGGTGCCAACGCTGGAAGCTTGGGAGGTACATTAAGCGCTGCGTGCACAGCCGCTCCGCCTTCAATGAGAGGAAGCAAAATCTTTCTGGCCACAGACCAGCGTGATTCTTCAATAAATTCTTGGTTGCTTGGTCCTTCTTCAAAAACAAAATCGGCTTCTTTGTCGGGGCCGTTTTTTATATAATCATATAATGCGTATGTATCGTGCGCTGCCCAAAGGAAAGTGTATTTGTCGCCAACATCATTAAAAATAGCACATATGGCATTAATTAATCGTACGGCGTTGGCAGCTGCCTGGCGGTTGCTTTTTTGTTCTTTGGTGTGGCCAAAATTGGCATATATTGCCAGGGGTGCACGCGCAAGAGCGGTAATGAGTTGTTGGTATTTAGGAGCGTGCTTGTGGGTTGGTCTTCCGCTTGAGCTTGCCAATTGTGTTGACGTTAAAAAGCACAAGATGAGCGTGAGTAGATAGCGTGCTATTTTTTTTAACATAATGGTCTTTCTTGTATTAAAATTTTATCACCATAAGCAGCGTCTTGCTCTTGAAAATGGTGTTGCATTATAACACAAAGTTTATGAAAGTTAAGCCTTATCTATAAGCATTTTTTCTCTTTTCTTGCAACTTGAAAGTATTGCTTGAAAAATTTATATAAAGCGTGTCATTTGGTGATAAAAAAACAGACGTAGGTGCGTTTTTTATTTTGAATTTTGTGTTATACTGATCCATTAATTCAATCATTTTTTACTATCATAAAGGCAGGACCATGGATAAGCGGTACGATCATTTGACGTGTGAAAAAGAAGCGCGTGCGTTGTGGGAAAAAGAAAATATTTATGCTTTTAATCCTGAACTGAGCGCGCCCGTCTATAGTATTGACACGCCGCCGCCAACTGTCTCTGGTACCTTGCATATTGGCCATGTTTTTTCTTACACACATGCTGACTTGATTGCTCGCTACAAGCGCATGCAGGGCTATAATGTTTTCTATCCCATGGGTTTTGACGACAATGGCTTGCCTACTGAACGCTTTGTAGAAAAGAAAAATAAAACCAAAGCGCATTTAATGAAGCGCTCTGAATTTATTGCGTTGTGTTTAAAAGAAACGACTGATGTAGAAAAATTGTTTGAAGGTTTGTGGCGTGCCATGGGCTTGTCGGTTGACTGGACTAAGGTCTATTCAACTATTTCTGACGATGTGCGTAAAGTGTCGCAATATTCCTTTATTGATTTGTACAACAAAAATTTAGTATATCGTCGTCAGGAACCGTCGCTGTACTGTACCACGTGTCAAACGTCAGTGGCGCAGGCAGAAATAGACAATGCCGAAGTTTCAACTACCTTTAACGACATTGCCTTTGAGACTGAAGATGGCCAGGTGTTAACCATTGCTACCACGCGTCCTGAGTTATTGCCGGCGTGCGTTGCGGTGTTTTATCATCCAACTGATGTTCGCTATCAAAAACTTGCCGGCACACATGCCATTACACCAATCTTTGGCAAACGAGTACCAATTATTGCTGACGACCAAGTAGATCCAGAAAAAGGTTCAGGCTTGGTAATGTGCTGTACGTTTGGTGATCAAATGGATATTGCATGGTTTAAAAAACATTCGTTGCCGATTATTGAAACAATTGGTCGCGATGGCAAATGGGCAGCATTGGCGGGGGAACTTGCAGGTCTGCGTGTGCACGAAGCGCGCAAAAAGGTTCTTGAGTTACTTGAACAAGCGGGCAAACTTATTGCAAAAAAAGCTATAACGCACAATGTAAATACGCACGAGCGTTGCAAGCAAGAAATTGAATATCAAATTCTTGAGCAATGGTTTGTAAAAATTCTTGAAAACAAAGACAAATTTATTGAGCTGGCAGACAAAATTAATTGGCGCCCTGCGTATATGAAGGCGCGCTACAAAGATTGGGTGCAAAATTTAAATTGGGACTGGTGCATTTCGCGTCAGCGCTTTTTTGGGATTCCTTTCCCGTTGTGGCATTGTTTAGATTGTAAGCAAGTATTGGTAGCAGATCTTAAAGATTTACCTATCGATCCCCA
Source organism: Candidatus Babeliales bacterium (assembly GCA_019749895.1). Lineage (NCBI taxonomy): Bacteria > Candidatus Babeliae > Candidatus Babeliales > Candidatus Babeliales bacterium. Next base: position 12,146 of record JAIEPG010000001.1, read on the forward strand.
AGAGCAAGCATTTCCTGGTGGCGTGTGTACCAAATGTGGTTCACAATCAATTACGCCAGAAACTGACGTGATGGATACGTGGAATACCTCGTCGCTGACACCGCAAGTTAATGCTTTGTGGCCAGACGGCAAGGCGCCTTTTGCGCTGCCAATGTCTATGCGCCCCCAAGCGCACGACATAATTCGTACGTGGGCTTTTTATACGATTATAAAATCGTACTATCACCACAACGATATTCCCTGGAACGATATCATGATTTCTGGTCATGTGTTGGCAGGAAAAGGTGAAAAAATTTCTAAGTCAAAAGAAAATGAAAAGATGACGCCAGAAGGCTTGTTAAAAGATTATCCTGCAGACGTTATTCGTTTTTGGGCAGCCAGTGGTAAGTTGGGAACCGATACAGCGTTTAGTGATAATCAACTTAAAATTGGTCACAAATTGGTAACCAAATTGTGGAATGCTTTTAGATTTTGCAAAGATTTTCTTGCTGACTATCGCACGCCTGCAACCAAGCCACAGCTTAATGAGCTTAACGAGTGGCTGTTTGATGGGCTGAACAAAACCATGGATCAGTACAAACGTGCTTTTGAAGAGTATGAGTATAGTCAGGCACTTGATGCCGTTGAGCGTTTTTTTTGGCATGATTTTTGTGATAACTATCTTGAACTGATTAAAGATCAATTGTTTAATCCGGCCAATTATGATCAAGAAGTAATTCAAGGAACACAGCGCACGCTTTATGAAGTTGGCTTTGGTATTTTGCAGCTTTATGCGCCGTTTGTACCACACATTACGGAAAGTATTTATCAGTTAATGTTTAAAGAGCAAGAGCAGGTAGTTAGCTTGCAGGTGACTAAGCTAGATTACGCCCGTTTTGCGGGTTCTTATGGTGCCAGTGCGCAGGTGATTGCGCAGGTACTTTCCATAGTTGCTCAGGTACGCAGGCTTAAGAGTGAGCAACAAGTTTCACTTAAAACTTCGTTGCAGAGTCTTATTATTTGCAGTAAAGATCAAGAATTATTGAATTCTTTGCATAAACAAGCAACTTTGTTAAAAGGTATAACGAAAGCTGAAGAAATTTCGTTTGTTGGGCAAGAGGGTGTTACGGGTATTATGCAAGACGGCGAAGCGCTTGTTGCTACGGTATTGCTGCTTGTTGACCAGAAAGAAGAGCATGATCACCATAATTAATAAGCAACGCAAAATAGTGGTTAACGAAACGTTCATAAAAAAAACAGCACACAAAATGCTCATGGTGCTGGGTTATGAAAAGTTTGATCTTGGCATTTATTTGACAACAAATGCAACAGTGAGAAAGTATAACCGTGAGTTTCGTAAAAAAGATAAACCAACCGATATTTTGTCGTTTCCCTTTCATCCAGATTTAGTAGCGGGTCAACGGATTGTGGTAATGTCTCCAGAAGATGAAAATCTTGGTGATATTATTATTTCGCTTGAATATGTAAAAAAAGAAGCACCAAATTGGGGGCGGTCGTTTGAAGAGCATCTGACAGCCTTGCTAGCACATGGCATTGCGCATTTGTTAAATTATGATCACATTACCGATGAAGAGTACCGTGTAATGAGCAAAGTGGAACGTAAGCTTTTAAAAACAGTTGAATAGTTTGTAAGGAAACTTTATGAAGAAGATAAGAGTAATCAGCGTTTTGGCCTTGGCACTTGTGCCTGTCTTGCTTTCAGCAAAACAGTTAACAAGTCCTGAAATGCATTTTTTAAATATGTCATTTCAAACAATGCCCTACGTTGCTGCTCGTATTAAATTGTCTAAGCAAAAAAGTAAAGCAGTTCTTGCTGATCTTCGCCAAGAGCGTGATATAGCTTTGGTGGCTGTTCATGATCAAGTGAAAAATAAAGTTGTGCATGATAAGAAGAGTGTAAAAAATGAGCATGAAGAGAAAGCTCTTATTCTAACCCGCTTGCAGCACATGATTCATCCAATCCAAGAATTTTTCAATGAAGTACGTAATTACAGCGGCATTGTTCTTTCTTTGATTAAAGAAAGTTTTCCTGAAAATAAGAGCAAAGATTTGTATATTACCAAGTTTTTAAATGGTCAAGACAAAGATATTGCTGTTTATTTTGCGCGCGAAATTACCACCAAAAAGCAGCTTGCGTCACTGGCCAAAGAATTTACTATTCTTTTTACCAACATTGAAGATAGTATGTCTCAAGAAGCGCAAGAAGCGTATCAACAATTTGTTACACAACTCAAATCAAAGAAAACGGTTAATACTCAAGTTGTTCCGGCTGCTGCATAAATAGTTATTCCAGAAGCGATTGGTGTGTGGGTTTCTGGTATAAGGATTTTTAGGCGCCATAACGCTGCGTAAAAAGTTTTGTTTCTGATCAAATAAATGTAATCTTCGAGGTGGGCACATGGTATGAATCAAGTGCCCTATTTTCTTGTAAAAATCTTCTTTTTCAAATGATGCAATATTGTTTTTGATTGTTTGATAGTATTCTGTATCGTCGATGTAGCGACGTACAATCCGCTTAATATCATTTAAGCTTTTAACTTCGTCACCTAATTTGTTGTCGGTAACCAGCTTAATATTAATATTTTCCCAAAATGGATGTACCGTTGTGTGGTCAATCAGCATAGGCAGGTTCATGTACATTGCTTCAGTGATAATGCTTGGGCCAGGTTTGGTAATCAACAAGTTTGAAGCGGCCATAAGGTCTGAAACACGATCGGTAAATTCAACAACGCGTAGTGATACCTTTTCTGAGCAGCGTATTTTTTTTAAGCGCGCGCCAAGGTATTCGTTTTTACCAACCAAAACCATGAGGTGAATATCGCGGTCTAATTTAGCTATTTGGCGAGCATAGCGGTACATCAAGTTAGAGCCAGCGCCGCCCATAACCAAGGTAATCACAAACTTGTTATCGGGGATTTGCCAATCGCTTTTTATGGTAGGGATATTCTTTTGTTCAAGAAAGTCTTTACGAACCGGAAAGCCTGACGCGGTGATTTTTGTATCAGGGATGCCAACATCATTAAGCATGGGGCGAGTAAGTGGCGTTTCAAAGCCGATGGTGGTAGCAAATTTTTGATGTGTTAATTTTTTAAGGCCTGGTACCCATGCGGTTAAGTCGTTATCGAGCGTAATAAGTAAAAATGGGATATTGAGATTTTTGGCGGCATTGCTGGCAGGCAAGCTAATGACGGGGATTACTGAAATGAGCATATCCGGTTTTAGTTGCGCCAAATAGTTGGTAAGTAGTTTTTCTACTTTGTTTGCTTGTCGTTGAGCCGTTGGTAGACCAATGTTGCGCAGGCAAAAATTAAGCAGTCTGGTCCAGCCTGAACGAAGCATTGAGTTGTAAGCTTCTTCGGCGTCATAGTTATTGAAGGTTAATGTTTTCACAATATCAAGCGATGCAAGAACCGTTTCAAACGGATTTATGATTACAATTTCGTACTCTTGGCCAAAAAATGTATCGAGTGATTTGGCAACTGCCATGTGTGTGTAGCCGCCTTTGCTCGTTAAGATTACAATTTTTTTTGGAGCTGGTCTGCTAAAAATGTTTGCGTGCGTTGATTGTTGAGCTGAGAATAAAAGAACAAAAAATAACGATACAGAACGAATGAATGTCTTCATGAATTTTCTCTTACTTAAAAATTAAAGGCAATCCTTTTCTTTATCTGTCTATAATTCTACCACAAAAGTGACTATTTGAAAAATGGGTATTTCTTAAAAATAACGCTAAAAAATAGATAAAAAAGCATAATTTTGGGTTGTTTTTCGAGAGTATAGTTTTGATTTACCCCTTTGTTATAATTGTTTCAATGTGAAAACAAATGATTGATTGATTTGTTGTAATAGGTGTTAATTATTTTGTTTTTTGTTATTATATGATAATTAGGGGTTTTTATTCACTATTAAAACAAGGATTATTATGATTAATAGGCTTATTGTTCTAGCCTTTGCTCTTATTTTAGCGCCAACAGCGTGTGTTATGCCTGCTGCATCGTCATCAGGACAAGGTAATTATTATGCGCATCCTCGTGCAGGTTATCCATCAATGCCAGGCTATCCTTCTATTGGGCATCAAAATTACCCGTTATTGCCGGGTTATTCATCGCATTCAATAGCTGCTTCGTCATCGTCATCAACATCAAATATGCTAGTGCCATCAAAAGAGTATGATATTTTGCCTGACCATAAGTTGCTTGAGATGTTGAGCTATGCTAAACGCGGTGATGTTGATGCGCTTGATAAAATTTTATACGATAATTTAACGATGGACCCAAATCAAGATTATTGGGGTGTTCGTCCAATAGATGCTGCTATTGAAAATGGTCATATAGCGTGTGTGCGTCTATTCTGTAACTATTTTTTAATAAATGATTATTATCAAGGATCAGTTGAACCACCTCTTTTTAAAGCTATTGCGTGTCATCAAAATGAAATTGCAAAAATGCTTATTCTTGAATATAGCGCACATATTGATGTTAAAAACAGCTATGGGATGCAGCCTCTTCATTATGCAGCGATGTGCAATAACGAAGAGATGTGTTATTTTTTGATTTCTTGTGGTGCATCTCTTAATGCTCGTGATTTTCGTGGGTTAACGCCAGTGCAAGTTGCGCAGGAAGAAGAAAATTTTGAGATTATGACTATTTTGAATGCTGTGAATGAACCCGAATTTTTGGGGGTTTTGAAAGATGTGGAGAACTTGTCTATTGATGACCTGACTTTTTTACAGGGCTTTATTGAAGGACAAGAATGTCAGTAGCGTTGGGTTGGCCAATTTAAAACTTTCTGTGATGAATTAAGATAATAGTAGTTAATTAGATAATAAAAAGAGCGTGTTGATCCACGCTCTTTTTTATTTAGACTTAAACGTATTGCTCAGTTGTTTGTGGTTGAGTTGGTGGGCACATATTAAAAACTATGGGCTTAATATTCTGAGCAAAGTTATGTTGAGGGAATTGATGGAGTGTCTTTTTAAAACTTTGATAATATTCTTTATCATGAATCATTTTTTCTAGCGTGCTGGGCAGAGAGCGCAGTGATTTAATAGCTTTGCCATACCCGCGGCTTTCGACATAATCTATGTTTGCTTGTTCCCAAAAAAGAGTTGGGCTTGTTCGATCGATTAAGAGTGGCAGTTTCATGATGAGGCCTTCATTAATGCTGCCAGGCCCAGGCTTGGTAATTAAAAGATCTGAAACGGCCATGAGGTCTGAAACACGCGTAGTAAATGGAACAATGGTTACCGAAATATTTGGTGGACATTTTTTTTGTACAAATTTTTCTATTTTATTGTGCAACGATTTGTTTCTGCCGGTGCATACCAAAAGGTGGGCATCAAGATTAGTTGAGGCAATTTTTTGTAGGTAATCAAAAGCTGCCTGGCCGCCGGCCCCGCCCATCAAGATCATGATGGTAAATTTATTGTCTGGAACGTTCCATTTTTTGCGGATTGTTGGTAAATCTTTAACTTCAAAAAAATCATCGCGCGTGGCCATACCGGTAAGTTTTATGCGATTGTCTGGAATGCCGCATTTATGTAACATGCCGCGCGTTTGTGGGATATCAAAGCCAATGGTTATTAAATAATTGGGGTGTGTGATGCGATTAAGTCCAACGCGCCAATTATGCAGGCCGCCGTCTACTGTAACAATCAGAAATGGGATATTCAGTTTTTGTGCGGCGTTACTTGCTGCTAAATTTACAAAAGGCATGGTTGAAATGAGCATATCAGGTTTTTCTTTGTTTAAATAATCAGTAAGTGCGTGTTCCATGTTTTTCATATTTGAGCGCATAACCATAGGTACAATATTGTTGCAAATGGCGTTAAACGTTCTAATCCAGCCGTTGCTTAAAACGGCGTTATACATATCTTCGGCGTTTACCTTGCCGCGCGTAAACCTTTTTACATAATCCAATTTTCCAAAGAGTTCTTCAATTGGGGTAACAATTTTAATGTCATAATAATCTTTGAAAAGATTGTTGAGTGTGTTGCAAGCGGCAACGTGACCATAGCCGCCTTTTGATTGTAAGATGGCAAGTTTCTTTTTGGGGGCATTTGTTGAGGTTATTTTTTGTGTGGAAAAAACGGTTGTTGTTGTTGTCATAAAACACCACAAAAGAATTACGAGGTTTTTTATTTTCATAACTCTTCCACCCTCTTTTTTGCTGATCGTTTATGCCTTTAAATCTTCATTGTCTGTTAACGATTTTACTATAATGGGTAATAAAATAACAAGGCCTAGAATAATCAGTGCAATGATGATGCGTGGAGAAAGAAAATTTTCTGAGGGCTGCAGCGTAGTAAGTTGCTCACCAATAAATGTGTAAGCAAGCGAAGTTGGAATAATGCCTAGACTTGTTGTCCACAAAAAAGTAGTTGATGAAAGCTTGGTGAGGCCGGCAAAAATATTTACCAGGAAGAAGGGAATAAATGGCATGAGGCGGAGCGAGATTAAGTACCATGGTCCATGCTGTTTAAAGTGGCTGTTAAAATCAGCAAGGCGAGTGGCATATTTTTTTTGAAAATCGTTGCCTGCCAAGTGCCGCGTGAGCAAGAAAGCGCCAAAGGCTCCGGTAGTTGCACCAATATTAATAAAAATTGTTCCGCTGATTATGCCAAACAAAAAACCACCAAATATACTGAGTGGCAGGGCGCCGGGTAGTGAAAAACTTGCAAACAGTGCGTAAAGTACCATGTATCCAATTGATGCGGGTAAATAGTTGTAGTCGACAAATTTTTTGATCTCGTGAGCATTTACCTGAAAGTTTTCAAGGGTTAGGTAGTGTGCCAGGGGGCCCCAGCGCATAATAATAACCACGCTGGTTAATGATAAGAGAGCTATGATACATTTTTTATTCATAGGAAGATCCTTTCGTTATTTTTTTAACAATAAAATGGGTAGATGTTATGTGTACAGATATTCAAAAAATTAGTCGTTTTTTTGATCTCTTTGGTAATTTTTGGTTTAATAACGCTTACAAACGCATATAACCTATTTTTAAATCAAGGGCGCGGGGTACATGATGGATTTTTCTTTTGCTTTTATGAGTGAACTGTTTTTTATTTTTTTCATGACGGCAGTATCTTTTTTTGGGGTACATTTGTTGTTAAAATTTTTGTCGGCGTCAAGTCAAGAGTGGCGTGATTTGCTTGCTCAGGCGGTTCGCTGGCCGCTTATTTGTTTTATTTTAGTTCAGGCAGCGTTTAATTTTTTTGGACTTATGGCTATCGATCAGCTTTTTATTACGCGATTGGTACAAGTGCGTGTGGTATTTTTAGTTGGTATTCTTGCTTGGTTTTTGTTGCGTGCCAAGTTTATGTTTGAAAAATTAGTTGAGCGTTATTTTACTGCTCAATGTTCTGACAAAATTTTTATTACTGCCGCCGATAAGCTTATAACGCTTGGTATTGTGGTTTTTGCATTGTTTATGATTTTAGATGCTTTCGGTATTTCGCTTACCGCTCTTTTTGCTTTTGGTGGCATTAGTGGTATTGCGGTGAGCTTGGCAGCAAAAGATGTGGTAGCCAATTTCTTTGGTGGGCTGATGATTTATATCAATCGGCCGTTTGTAATTGGTGATTGGATCCGCTCGTCAAACAAAGAGTTTGAGGGAGTGGTGGAAGATATTGGTTGGTACATGACCAGCATCAAAACGCCGGGTAGTCGCCCACTTTATGTTCCCAATGCGCTGATAACTAACGCTATTTTAGAAAACTGTGGCAAAAGTTATAATCGGAGCTTGCGGGCAACCATAGGCATTTGCTATCAAGATATTGCTTTTATTGAGCGTATTGTTGGGACGATCGATCTTTTTTTGCGTGGTCATAGCGATATTGATCAGGCCCAAAAGATTAACGTTTCATTGGTCAATTTGGCTGATTATGCCTTGGAAGTCGAGTTTTCTGCTTTTATTAAAACTACCGATTCGACTAAATTTTATCGTATTAAGCAAGACGTTCTTTTAAATATTGCCCAAATTGTTAAAACCCACGGTGCCAGTATTGCCTTTCCGGCTATGTTGATTCAGAGTAAGCAAGGCCAGTCATTATAGTTTTGGCTCTTTAAATTAATTTTTATTGATTTTTCTATTTGAAAATTTTTATACTAATAATAGCTTGAAATTGGTATTTGTATAAATATTAAAAGTTTCTTAATAGAGTTAAGGAGTGGTATGAAGTTTTTTAGATGGTCGTATATGGCAGTTGCAGGCTTGGCAATGATGTCGGTTTGGTATATGACAGCACGTGCTGAAGTGCGGGACGTTAACCAAGTAGATGTGTTTAGCAGTCTTTTAAAAAATAATGAGTATGTTCTGGCCAAGTTTCATGCGGCGTGGTGTGGGCCTTGTAGGTCTATGAAATCGCTGGACGACAAAATTGCCCAAAAATTTGGTTCGAAGTTGGCCTTTGTTCAAGTTGATGTTGACCAATCACACGAGTTGCAAGAAAAATATGGTATTCAGGGCACCCCTACTTATCTTATGTTTTTTCGCGGCAGTGAAGAAAAGCGTTTTGTTGGTGCCATGAGCTACAAGGATTTTGAAAGCAAGGTTAAAGACTTTGTTGGCGGGCAATAGCCTGGCGTGATGGTGCAAAAAATTTTCTCAGTTGTTCAAGGTGTTCTGCAAAAATGTCGTCATCGTTAGCAAAGTCTTGTGTGCAATCTAAAACCAAAACGGACACTTTTTTTAGGCTACTGGTCAGCCCTTCTTTATTAATCAAAAATTTTTCGTGTTGATCGTGAATTTGCTTAACGTACTCAAAGCTTATTCCCTTTTCACTTTCGCGGCCACGCTTGCCAATACGTTCAAAGCAGACTTCTGGCGTAGTGCGTAAGTAAATAAAGCCTTTTGGCGGTAAACATTTTTTGTTGAATGAGTGATCTATCCATTGTGAATAAATTGACCATTCAAGGTCTGAGAGAAAGCCATTGATTTTGCTATTAATGCCAAAGCAGTAGTGACCGGAATAGATTGAGCGTTCCATAATTCTGAGTGGGTTTTGGTGCTCTTGCTCGCGCATATGGTCGCGAATACGTGCCATCATGGTCATGGTTTCAATAGTGTAGGCCCAGCGGTGGGGGTTGGTATAAAACCGTTCAAGTAGTGATTGGCCAGACAAATGTTTGTCCCAGGTATCCAGTGGTTCTTGCACAACGGTGATGTCAGGACAATGTTGTGCAAACTTAGTTAAAAAGGTTGACTTGCCTACGCCAATATTGCCTTCTAACAAATACATAATCATCGCCCTCGTTTGTAGAAAACTGTTTATTTAATCTTGGTCCCCAGTATAAACTGGAACGGGGAGTCTGTGAACCGTTATTGAATATCACAAAAAGGCATGGCTATGTACACTATTATTTTAAAAAAAATTGGTAATTATGTGTTAGTTGCGGTGCTGGTTGTGCCAGTGTCTCTTTTTGCTGCTGCTAGTCAAGATAAGCATTCACCGCGAGGTCCTTTGCGACAGCGTTCTGATCCAAATTTTTCTCCACGTGGTCAGGATGATTCGAAGTTCTTGCATTCTACTTCAACCCCGGTACTGAATGTTTTTTCTTCGATCAAGCAAGTAATACGAGTGGGAGAATTGTACAGCGTTATTAAATCAGGCACGAAGCATGATGGAGCTGTTTTAGATATAGATCGTACGGTCCAAGATCTTGTTCCAGGGTTTTCTACGCTTGAAGATCTATGCAAACATCATCTGGAAGTATTTAGAGAGCATGATTGTCTTCGTGAGTATCTTATTAGTTGTTTAAAACCTGAGTATAAGACTGATGAAGTACTGGGCCGTATTTTTGATACCATTGAAAAAGTTCCAAGGAGGGGCAGTTTAAAGCTTGAAGAATATATTCAAGATCGGTACAAAGGATCTTTTTTCCATGGTGTATACCGAAAGGATGGACCGCAGGTTTGCTGTTGTGTTCACGAATCCTGGCTTAAGCAACCAAATTGGAGAGTGGTTTTTGGGTCATCAAAGCCCTCAAAAAAAAGAACGAGTGTGCAAGATTTATGGGCTGAATAGAGATGAGAAGCTTGTGATGGGTTGCTGACTATCACAAAAAAAGGGGTGCGCATGTTCAATAATAGTGTAAAAAAAACAATGTATTGTGTGTTGGTGGGGTTATTGATTTTACCAATGTCTCTTGTGTATGCGACACAAAAGTTGCCACTGAGCAAACGTGTAGTTTTGCGGCAACGTTCTGAGTTAAATTTGTCGCCACGAACCTTAAAAGATCGAGGCTTGGTGCATTCTTCTTCAACGCCAGCCTTGAATGTTTTTACGTCGTTTGCAAAACAGTTAGAAATGGGAGTGCCATTTATGATTGTTAAGGGACTACACCAGGGCGTTGTATTCCAAATAAAGGGTTCTTGCCAAAGCATGTTTGGGTTTGAAACGTTTGCAGAATTGTGTAAAAGCAACCCAGAGGCTTTACGTATTCCTTATATGTACCAATACCTGGGGGCTTGTTTAAAACCAGAATTCCAGACCAATGAGGGCCATAATTGTGTTCTTGATGCTATTTGGGGAGGCCCTTGCGGGGTTGGTTTGAACCTTGAAGAATGCATTCAAGATCGGTACAAAGGCCCTTTTTACTATGGATTTTTTGAGGGAATGGGCGGGGAAGAGGTGCTTTATTGTGTGCATCCAACGTGGATTAAGGCCATGAGTATAAAAAGAGGGAGATTTAAGAGTAGTGTTTGCTGATTGTCCTTCTTTAAGGTAAACTCTAGAAAGGTAGGATATATCAAGAAATCCTCAATTTCAGCTCCCTTTTTTTACTGGATTATTTGTGGCCAAATTTACTAAAGAAAAATCAAAGAACATCAAATCAGTTGTTTACGGTGCCAACGCGATTGTTGAAATGCTTAAGGCAAAACGCCGCAAGCTGCACACAATTTATACGCGCAAGCCATTGCCAAAAGCGTGGGAACGCATAAAGCCGTATTTGCCAAAGGCTATGCCAACTATTCAATATGTTGAAAAAAATGCATTAGATGGTATTGCAGAGTCTACCGACCATATGGGGATTGTCGCGTTGGTATCGCCGTATCAATTTGTTTCCAAAATGTTTGATCCAAAAAAGAAGCCGTTCATTATGTTGCTTGATAGTGTTCAAGACGTGGGTAATTTGGGTGCCATTTTGCGCTCAGCTTACTGCTCGGGTGTTGATGGCGTAATTTTATGCAAATCAAACTCAGCGCCTATGACTCCCGCGGTGTTTAAAGCGTCGGCAGGTTATGCAGAACATTTGGATATTTATTTGGCTGCATCAGTTAAAAGTGCGGTCCAAGAAATTGCCGAAGCTGGGTACCATTTGTACATGGCGGTTATTGACGGTAAAGATGCCACTAAAGTTGATTTCAAAAAACCGGCCTGCTTAGTTATTGGCAACGAAGCTTCAGGTATCGACAAAGAAGTACGCAAAAAAGGCGAGCTTATTACTATTCCGCAACGTGCTAAAGATATTTCATATAACGCTTCGGTTGCAGCAGGTATTTTAATTTTTACCATCGCAATGCGCACTAAAGACGCGTAGACAAAAATATTGAAGTAAAAAGGGCTCTACAAAAGTAGAGCCTTTTTTTATGTCTTAAGTTTATGCTTTACAAATTGTGTGCTTAGCATTTACAATAGGCACCATTCAAATGTATGCAAAAGGCCTGGAGTAGTAACCTATTTGTTGGGAGAGTAGTTATGAAGATTAATGGAGCGATTTTAGGGGTAATCTTCTGTGTTTTGGGTGGGCAGGTGCATCCGGCTTTTGGACCACTGAAACGAGTATTTCCCGGTCTTATTCGCCGTTCTTTAGCTGCACAGCAATCTGGTGGGCACAAGGCAGTTGAAGAGCATTATAAAAAAGGGCAGCGTGTTGTTACACGAGTACAGCGTCCTGAGTTCCAGCCGTTTCCGCCAGATTACCGAACAGCTCGGCAGCAATCACGATGGGGGTTTTCTAGCCAGCAGTCATCGGTTCGGCAAGAGCTTTTTCGTCAGCAGCGTCGACATTTTTTCCTACTTCCTGATCTTCCTTCCGGAGAAGAGTGGACTGACAGTGATATTTTTTTATTATGCGTAGATTTTTTGCTGGAGACAAGTGTTGAGTCGCCAGAAAGGGGAGAGCGATTGCGTAAAACTCTAGAACATTTTACTACCACGCCAGAAGTTTTGAATGCAAAAAATTATGAAGGTAAAACAGCATTGATGATGTTTGCAGAAAATGGCAAGGCTGATTTGGTGACAATTTTACTTGGTGCTGGTGCTGATTCTGAAGTGAGAGATAGCCGTGGTAACGCAGCATTGCACTATGCGAGTACTGTTGAGCTTGTTTATGCCTTGACCAGCAAAGGCGCTGATATAAACGTACAAAACAATGAAGGTAAAACACCTCTGCATTGTGCCGCTATTGCGGGAAATATTAGTGTAGTTGAGGCTTTACTTGGGTGGGGCGCAGACCCATTTAAACAAGATAATGAAAAAATTTGGCCTCTTAACTACGCACTTAAAGCTCAACGAGACCCTCTGAGAGAAACCGAAAAAAGTGTTTTCGATTTTACAAAAAAGTATGAAGCTATTGGCATAGCGTTAAAAAAACGTATGACCGAAATTCGAAGAAATTATTCACGTCTTTGTTAACGAAAAGGAATGTTGTGAAAACGACGATTATACTTCAGTGCTTAAGCATTTGTTTTTTGACAACTTCAATGCAGGGCATGCTTGGCCGTGCGGGAATGGCGACCAAGCAATTGTTGCAGCTGCCAAAGAGAGCTGTGTTATTGCAACGGCCTGAACAACACGATCTCTCGGGCAGGTTGTTGAGTAGTTCGCTTTTGTCTTGCGAGAAAAATGATGATGAAAAAACACGGCGAGAGTGGAGTACCTTTGCGGTCAAACCAACAACGAGTGGCCACCAACTTTGCATGAGTCAGCTAGCAAAGACTGATGCGGTGGCTTGGAATAACTATCAATTTGAGGTTGTCCGTGAGCAGCGAGAAATTTTTAAAAAGCAAAGAAATGCCTGTGTAACTTACGCAGAAGAAAATGGTGTTGTGAAAACATTTTCGCAGAATTTGGGAGAATTTGTAGCGTTCTTAGAGCGGACATTTCCTGCAGATTCTTCGGTTTATAACGCTCGCAATGACTATGGTCAGACGCTTGCCATGGTGATTGCAGGATGCCAGCTTGGCGAGTACGGTGTGCAGCTTATCAAGAGGTTATATGAGCGTGGGACAAGCTTATGTGCGGTTGATTATTCTGGCAACACCATGGTGCACTATGCCTTATGCCCCGAGCTTGTTGTATTTTTGTATCAAGAAGGAGTTTCTCTTGATACGTCAAATAGGCAGGGATCAACACCGTTGCATATTCGCGTTGATAATGATGATACTGCTGTAGTACAAATGCTGTTGCTGTGTGGAGCCAACCCAACCAAGCCTAATGTTGCTGGAAAGTGTCCTTTGGGACTGGTGAAAAGTAATAGAGTATGGTCTATGCTTGTTCACTCGATACAGATATACGAACAAGAGCAATCTCGTATTGAACTTTCCGATGATTTTGAGGAAAGTGGTTATGAGAGTGATGGTGACGTTGACGATGAATAACAAGATCGTTGATTTTTAAATCTATTTTTTTATACCCTTCTCCAGATTGAAAAAATTCACATTCGGAGGGGATTATGAAAAAGCTGTTACTTGTAGTCGTTGTTTGTTTTTTTGTAGTAAGCAAAGTACAGGGTGCCGCTTTAGCCTACATAAAAATGATGAAGAGTTCGGGTTACTCGGGTAAACCTACTCATGTGGTTCAAGATTACAAAAATTCTTCTGTATTTCGTATCTTAGAACAAGAAATAGCTAGGATGCAGCGCGAAAAATGGTACAAAGAGAGCCAGGAGTGGTACCAAAAAACGAGTGTATATTGGTTGAAAAAACTTTTTGATTGGTATCTATCATTTTGTTGTCATCCCTTTCCAAAAGAACGAACCGAAGCATTTTGCCAAATATTAGTTAGCTTGTGCAAAAAGGGTGTTGTCTGTGATGTGGTTTTGGATGATGGATGGACGCCCTTTGGGAGATTTAGATAGCGTGCGTTGCATGTTAGAATGTGGTGCTAATCCAAATTTTAGTAGCTATCGTCCTGGTATTTCAATTTTAAAGCGTGTGCATGGAGAATCTATGCGAGAGCTTTTAATACGTTATGGTGCTGAAGAATAAAAAAAGAGGGGGACAAGCTTTTAGCAAAGACCCCCTTAAATTAGTTTTTTCCGCAATTTCCAAATAAGCCATTCATGAAAACATTAGCAGCTTGTAAGGCATTTACTTTGTATTCTGTTGGTTCATCGCCAAAGTAATATTGTGTCCAGCCGTTGCCAATATCAAGCAAGTTAATAGTTTCTCCGGTTTCTTTGATGGTCATGTTGCACCAAAATTTGCCATCGGTATTTCTAGCGCATACGGGTGGCGTAAGTACTCCAAGGGCCAATTGTGCAAGATTTAAAACGACAAGAATGGTTGTTGTGGCAAGAAGAGCAACCACTTTAAGGCTCATGGCAGCATTGTGCTTTTGTTCCAGATTTTTGGCGAGCGTAGCTAATGAATCTTGATCATGCAGCATTATTTGTGCTTGCTCTACCAACTGTGCAAGCTCTGCAGTAGAAAGATTTTGCAGTGCTGCAGTTACTTGTGCTGTGTCAAAAGTTGGCGCTGGGTTGGCAGCGAAGCATGATGTTTGTAGCAAAAGTAGGCCAGCAAAAAGAAGATGTTTTTTCATGAGAGCTCCTAAAATTTTTTGAGAATAATCGGTTGTTCAAAGCACCGTGCTTGAAACAAAAAAAAGACGAATAAGTATAAAATTTTATAAAATGTTGGACAAACAAATAGTTTCTGCTTTAGAGCAAATAGTTGCGTTTGTTCCTAAATTGGTTACACATTCAACAAGCTCAAAACAATGATTTCCTATATCAAAAGAAGTGTCACAAAAACGTAGGCTGCCATATTCAAAACATTCTTTCATAATCAGTTGGCTGCTTTCAACTCCTTGCAAGGGCCACAGGAGCCAGCTCACGATTATTACTATTCCCAAAGCGGCAGCGTGGTATCCATTAAATTTATGAAGAATGCGTGCCGATTGTTCTTGCTCACTATTTTTAATAAATGTTGGCAAAGAATCTTGATCAAGCATAGTTTTTGCCTGCTGCACGAGCAGCTCAAGCTCAGTTTGAGAAAGTTTTTCAAGTGCGATACTTACGGTGTTTGAGTTAAAAGTAGGCGTTGAATTTGTGGCAAAGCATGAAGTTTGAAGTAAAAGCAGGCTTAAAAAAAATATATTTTTTTTCATAAAAACTCCTAAAAAACTTTTTATCTTCTTTCTAAACAAATCGTTGCATAGTTAGTGCGATTTTTTAAAATTTTGAAACATGTTTCGCTGATATGGCATATGGAAATATACGCATTACGGAACACTCGATTATGCCCAGGGAAAATTAATTCAGAAGTTTTTTCAGGCATTTCGCAACAATAACGATTGTCTTGATGAAAGCATTTCATGCCTGTGTTTGTGTAGTTGGTTTGATGGCAATACAGAACTAGTAGTCCAAGTGCTATGCTACAAGCTATGCCAAGGCCCATGTATACCTTTAGTTTCAGATTAAGGTGGGCTGATCGCTCTTCTTCAAAAGCTTGGTTATGAAATATGTTTTGTATTTGTTCAATTATCGCTTCAAGTTCAATTTGAGAAAGCTTTTGCAATTCACTATGTAAAGCTATTACCTCCAATGGTTCGGGAGCAGTTGAGGTTGTTTGAAAAAAAAGTAGGGAGGCTAATAAAAAATAGCGTTTCATGGGCATGCTTTTTTAATGTGTTGGGTAATTACAGTGTGCAACGCACCAAACGCGTTGAGCAAAGCTTTGTATTGCCTCTGGGGAGCAGTTTACAAAGCAGTCTACAAGTTGACCGCAAAAGTAAGGTTGGGCAACAAGGCAAAAAGTAATTGTTGCGAGTGATAGTATTACAGTTCCAGCAATAAAACAATTATCTGTGTTTAGCTGGGCGCTATGTTCTTCCTGTGCTTGCATAATAAGCATTTCAAGTTCTGCTGAAGAAAGTTTTTGTAGTACCTCGCTTATTTGTGTTGTATCAAATGTTGATGCTGGCTGAGCTGCAAAGTACGGTGCCTGAAACATAAGTAAGCTTGCGAGTAAAAAATATTTCTTCATGAGTTTTCCAAAACTTCTGCGGTTATTGCGCAAATTTTTTCAGTAAAGCTATCATCTTTTATAAAGGCCCAACAAAAATCATTAATTTCACATAATGTTTCGCATATGGTGTCTCCTAAAAAATTTTCGAAGCATTCTTCTGTCATTGTTTCGGCACATCGTACCCAGTCAATGACATTTAATGAATCAAGGATATTGCCGTTAACCGGAGCAACTTGATAAAGCAGCAATAGTCCGGCTGCTACCAGGCCAAGGCTCAAGATGGGCCCAATGTTAAGGTCTGCTTGAGAAGATTTTTTTTCAATAATCAATTCTTGTACCAAGTGTTCAAGTTCTGGTATTGAAAGTTTTTTGAGTGCTGCAATTTCTTGGGTTGTATCAAAAGGTTGTGTTGGCTGGGTAGCAAAACACGGTACCTGAAACACAAACAAGCTGGCGAGTAAGAAATATTTCTTCACAAAAAAATCCTTTCTAAAGTTGGAGAAAGTTGAATAGGCGTTTGTTCGTTGCACATAAAATTAAGAATTTTAGGAAAATATTGTAAGAGTCCGTCTGGTTGAAAGCATGGTGTTGTATCGCTGCCACACATGGTATTATGCACTCGAAGACACAGATCGATAGTAAACATACCCAGTGCAAGAGCAAAGACAGTGTAAAGAATGGGACTGGTATTTTCAGCGCTCTTTTCTTCAAAACTTTTTACAAGTTCATAAAGTTCTTCACGAGAAATTTTTTGCAACGTTTCTTGGAGCTTGTTAAAATCTAATGGTGCTGGCTGAGCCGCAAAACACGATGCTTGAAGTAAGAGTAGGCCGGCGAGTAATAAAATATATTTTTTCATGAAAAAATCCATGTGTCCTTAGTAATCGGCAGACTCATCGTCGGAGAGAGTTTGTGTTTCTTGATCAGCATCGCCACCAAGTACTGCTGCGCATTCTGTGTTTTTGAAGCGGAGGGCAAGATCCAGGGCTGTTGCTCCTAGATGGCCTTGGCAGTCACTGGTTACCACAGCGTTGGCATCAGCACCAGCCTGAAGAAGTAATGTTACGCATCCTGAATTGCCAGAAATAGCAGTGCAGTGAAGAGCCGTTTGGCCATCCAGATTCACAACGTCAACCTCAGCGCCAGCGTTAATGAGTAATGCTACGCATTCTGAGTGTCCCTCTTGGGCGGCCGCGTGAAGGGGTGTGGAGTCCTGATAACCATAGGCATTAATGTCGGCATTTTTTGCAAGAAGCAACCTTAGGCATTCTAGATGTCCCCCTTTGGCAGCTAGGTGAAGGGCCGATCGGTTAATAACATCTCTTGCATCAATTGTAGCAGCGTCGGTCTTTTCGCATTCAAGAAGCAACCGTAGGCATTCTGCGCGTCCATTCTTGGCAGCCCAGAGAAGCGGGGTGTTATTTTGGTTATTCCTGGTATTGGGGTTAGCGCCTTGCGCGAGAAGCGGGTGCATTTTTTCGGGGAGATTCTTGTAGACAGCTTCAAAAAGCTGCTCCTCAAGGCTTAGTGCAGCAGGTAAAGCACTGGAGCTGAGTGCGAGAAAAAAAATAAGTGATAAATAAATTTTCATGCTCTGTATCCTAAAATTGGGGTTTTGTTAATGACTGATGCAATTTTACACAAAGGGCTGTTGGCTGAAAGCCACAAGTCGTCGCAGAGCATTTCGGGGCGCAGGAGCAAAAGCGCGGCAATAAAAATACCAAAAAAAGCAAAACCGGCTATTTCTGGGCCGGTACACCGTGCTGTTTGTGTTTCTGTTTCATTATCAAGTACGAGCTGGAGTTCATGCACAAGCTCGGCTTGTTGCTGCTCAGAAAGTGCAGCAATTAGCTGCGTTATGTCCTGACTTTGAAGCTCTTGCTGTGGGCTTGCGTTAAGTGTTGAGCACGCAAGCAGGGCACAAAATAAAAAACGTTTCATAAGATAGTTCTTTCTTTGCAAAAGAGCCGGAGAAAACGGGGAAGAGTTCCTGGCGTGTAATCATTGCAGGTCTCGTATAATTCATAAAACAAAATAAGAGCAATGGCTAAAGCTACCCAAACTCGTTCTGGTGTTAAAATATGTGCGCTCTTTTCTTCAACACTTTGTGCAAGTTCACAAAGTTCTTCATGAGAAAGCTTTTGCAGCGCTTCAGAGAGTTCATGAAGATCCAATGTCGTTGGCTGGGCAGCAAAGCACGGTGTCTGTAAAAATAATAAGCTGGCAAGCAATATATATTTTTTCATAATCAAATCCTAACTAAATTCCTGCGGCGGGCATAAGAGCTTTGGCTATTTTGCACAGGGTACTTTCTGATGAAAGCCAGTCCTGTTTGCAGAATGTTTCAATGATGGCTGTTATGGGTATTGAGACCATTAATCCGCCAACAACAATGGCAACAATGGTAAGTGCTATATCTTGTCCCGAAGGCAACAAAGCTTTTTGCTCATCAGGCTCATTGTCGAGTATACGTTGTATATTGTGCATTAATTCTGTTTTTTGCTGGTCTGAAAGCGAAGCAAGTAATTGCTTCACGTCATAATTTTTCGGCATTTCTTGGCTGTTTGCATTCAATGTTGTGTTGGCAAGTAATAAACAAAAAAGTAATTTTTTCATGAAGTTTTTCCTTGTGATGTAATAAAAATGTCTGATTAGTTGTTCTTAACTTTTTCTTCTGGACCAAAGCCAAGGCCTTTGTAATCAACCATGGCGAATAGTTCTTCGCCGGTCATTTTTCCAGATAAAAAAGCGTTTATTATGACAACAACAAAAAGAAGAGTGCTCAATGTTCCCATACCCATTATTGCTTCAAGAACAACGTGTGCTTCTTGTTTTTTTTCAAAGCTGCATTCATCAGTTCCGGCAATCAATTTTTTAATCAACATTGTCAGCTCAGTTTCAGACATTTGTTCAATGTGTTCAAGAACAGGCGCTGGGGCTTTAGCGGCAACAGAAACTGATGTTGTAAAACAAAGAAGTGTACATAAAGCAAGAGAGTTTTTCATGATGGTCCTTTTGTGGTTGTTTAAAAAAGGTGCGCACCTTGCCACAGTGGTTTGGTGCGCACTAATATTTATGAAGTAAGAGCTATAGTTTTATAGAGCGGCGTTACATGTTTCATTGAGAAGCCAAAGAACTTTATCGATATAAAAACCACACTTTTCTGGTGTTGTAGTGCAATTAAAAAAATGTGAATCTAACGACAATATAAAGCCGTTGCATATTTGATCGCTAAAAATGTGTATGCCAAGGCCTATCGCAAGAACAATCATCGATCCAATAGCAAAATTAGATAGTTGTGCATTGTTTTCTTCAGAGATATTTTGATTAATCAGAGTGAGTAATTTTTCTTGGTCTGCTTGTTGTATGTGCTCAACTAAAGTATTCAATTCAGTTTCTGAGAGGTTTTGTAGCAGCGCGTGTGCATCAGTTGCCAGAGAGGCTGCAGCATGCCCGCTTATCAATGAGGTTAGTCCTACGATCATTAAAAATTTCTTCATTATAAAATCCTTTCTTTTTTATAGAATGCATCTTTCGCATAAATCTTCAAATAGATCAGCTAAGCCTGATTGTAGCCAATTGCAGTTTATTTCAGAGCAATTAATGACCTGATCAACAAGAAATTCGCAAATAGGGTGTTGGTACACGTGAAGAAATCCGGCAAGCGCTAGAACCATACAACCTGCTCCAATTAACACATTTCCCCCGTTTAACTGAGCTTTGTGTTCTTTTTCGATGCCATTTTCTAAAATACTTAACAGATCTTTGGTATCTAGTTTTTGTATTTGTTCAAGCAGAGTTTTTAGCTCTGGGGTGGAAAGATTTTCTATAAATGTGTTTGCATTGTTAGGTACAGTCTTGGCCAAGGCCGAAGTCCAGCTTGAGCCAACTAAAAGGGACGTGAGGGATAACGCCAAGATCAAATGCTTCTGCATCAACAGATCCTTTCTGAAAATAAGCAAATAAAGCGACCGGAATAAACAAGCCTGCAGCAATAACTATCGTGCTTGTTAATTCTTCAAAACAAGCACCGTGCTCGTTTTCTAACAATTCATTAACTATTTTTTTGATTTCTTTGGCATCTAGTTTTGCCACGTTGGCTTCAGACAACATTTGAATGTATTCTTCAGCTGGAGTTTTTTGTGCAAAGACAGGTGTAGGTGTTGTTAAAAAAAACAGTGCGCAGAGTGCAAAGTATTTTTTCATGAATATCCTTTATTTTTGCTTGGTTGAAGAAGCGCTCCAAATATGTCCGGGATGCAGAGTAATGGTCCAAAGCCCTCTTCGACTGCAAAATTTGGGGAGTGACATGCAGCAAAACCTACAATTGAAAGAAGTATGCTTGCAAGCGAGAGCGCAATGGTGACGTCGCCAAAATGAGCATGTTGTTGTTTTACTAATTGATTAATGAGCGCATCTACTTTTTCAGCAGGGCCAGAAGTGAGCTGCTCGACCAATGCAGTAAACTCAGCATGAGACAGTTGTTGGACGTGTTGTAGTGCCGGGGCTGGTGTTTGGGCAGAAATCCAAACGGGAGTTGTTAAAAAAAGAAGCGAACAAAAAGCCAAACCATTTTTCATGAAAGCCTTTCTCTTCTAGTAATTTTTCGTACTCTTTTCTAAGCGGCATAAAAATCTCATTATTTTGCTTCTATGTCAATAAATATCATCTAATTTAAACTCTTTTGTTCAATAAGAAACAAGCGAATAAAAAGTACGTTGGTATAAAAGCATAATTTTTGGTGGCCAGTTATTAGAGATTTAGTCTTTTTTGGTGAAGTGTCGATTGGCAATATTCTTTGAAAATCAGCACTGCTTGCAAGATAAAATAGCCATTTATTGCAGTCTGACATTTCTTTGTTCTACCATGTTGAAGAACAGAGAAATTTTAATCGAAAGAAGAGTGATGTTAACGGTCAAAAAAAGGCGCCTCTCTCTTAAAAAAATTGTAGCCAGAGCAGTGTTGTGTGCCGTGGTGGGTCTGTCTTGCTATGGTCTTGTTACCGGTCCTGGTGCTGCTTTGTGGCGTAAAACTGCTGCCATGTGTCGGCTTGAATGCGCGGATATTGCCTTTGATTCTTTGTATGCGTCTGGTGTGCGTGAAGAATTAACCAGCCTCATAAAAAATTATGTTGAAGATTCAAATTTCTTATCTTTCGATGTAAAAAAACTTACGCAAGAAGTTAAGAAATTTTGCCCGCTGGTGCACGAGCTTTCATGCATTCGTACCAAGCCGCTGAGTGTAGTGCTGCACGTGCGAGGTACGGAGCCGGCTTTTGTAATAAATGGTTCGCAGGTGTTGGCGCATGATGGTGCGTTGTATGATCAATCTTTTTTTGAGTCGTATGACTTGGCACAACTCAAAACCGCAACGGTTGAGCAGGCATGGTGTGCGGCTGAAAACACAAAGTGTGTGTACGATTATTTAATGCGCATACCGGCTGAAACGTGGCAAAATTTTGCGGTTGCTTACCGTGGGCCAAACGCTATTGAATTTTGTGCTTACGATGAGCA
Source organism: Candidatus Babeliales bacterium (assembly GCA_019749895.1). Lineage (NCBI taxonomy): Bacteria > Candidatus Babeliae > Candidatus Babeliales > Candidatus Babeliales bacterium. Next base: position 33,856 of record JAIEPG010000001.1, read on the forward strand.
GGGCTATTTAAAAACGATAATGATTGATGAAAATAAAACTTTAGACAACGAAACCATGGCCTGCATTAATGAGGTTGTGGCCGATGTGGTACAAAAAAAAATGGTGGCACGAACGCAGTACCAGGTTGCCTGCGATGCGCGCTTTGAGAAACGTATTTTTGTGAAACTTTTGAGGCGAAAGAACAAGGGGAGGCGAGCATGAGCAAGAGTGTTATTGGTCGCTATGTGACGGCGATTGATATTGGGACAACCAAAATTTGTGTATTAATTGCCGACACTGACGCGCGAGAAGGGCTTGAAATTGTTGGCGTGGGCCAGCATCCTTCGCACGGCTTAAAAAAAGGCGTGGTGGTTAATGTTGCAAAAACAGCAGAATCAATTCAGGCTGCCGTTGCACAGGCGCAAAGTATGGCTGGTATTACCGTAGAGCACGCGACGGTTGGTATTTCGGGCGGGCATATAAAGTCATATAACTCAACTGGCGTGGTGGCAATTAAAGGTCGTGATGTTTCGCAGTACGATATCAACCGCGTTATTGATGCTGCCAAAGCAATTCCTATGCCGCAAGAGCAAGAAATTTTGCATATCTTGCCGCAATATTTTCGTGTTGACGGGCAAGAATATGTTATCGATTCGCTGGGCATGTACGGCGTGCGATTGGAAGCGCAAGTGCACATTATCACCGGCGCGGTAGCCTCAGCTCAAAATATTATTAAGTCGTGCGAGCTGGCTAATATTTCAGTAACCGACATTGTGCTTGAACAGTTAGCTTCTGCTGAGGCGGTGCTCACGTCAACCGAGCGTGAAGTTGGTGCGGCAATTATTGATATTGGCGGTGGTACGTCTGACTTTGCTATTTATAAAGATGGTCGCATTCGGCATACCAAAGTGCTGCCAATTGCGGGCACACATTTTACCAACGACGTTGCCATTGGTCTTGGCATCCCGCTCAAAGAAGCAGAAATGCTTAAACGCCGCTTTGGTATTATGGGCCCAGATAACCAAGAACTCAAAGGGTTGATTGATGTTGATCTTGGGTACGATGGTGGCACCAAGCCAGTTGACTTGCGCTTGAGTGGTGAAATTTTGCGTTCGCGTGCCGAAGAAATATTTGAGTTGTTTGCTGACGAAATTCTTGAGTATCGTTTAAGTAAATTTATGCCTTCAGGTTTAATACTCACCGGCGGTGGGAGCTTGCTTGCAGGCATTAAAAATGTTGCACAAGACATTATTAAAGGACCCGTGCGCATTGGTTATCCATTGGCGCATCAAGGCTTTCAGGGTCAAATGCCCGATATTTTGAAAAGCCCAATTTATGCAACGTCTTATGGCTTGTTGTTGTATGCAACCGGTGAAAACAGTGCGGGCATGATGACGAATATTAAAGAAGCGCCACTATTAAAAGTTTTTAGACGAATGAAATCATGGATTTATGATTTTTTATGAGATCATACCTCACGGCGGGGTATAATTTAGGAAAGGATTTGCGATGATAGATATTTCATTGGAAGAAGAAGTAAAGGTTCACTGTGGTGTGAATCTTAAGATCTTGGGAATAGGGGGAGCTGGAGGTAATGCCGTTAATAGTATGATCAAGAGTACGGAGCTTGAAGCGGTACAGTTTCTTGTTGCAAACACCGATGCGCAAGCATTGGCACAGTCACCAGCAAGTATAAAAATTCAGTTGGGTACAAAGATTACCAAAGGGCTTGGGGCTGGCTCCAATCCCGATGTTGGTCGACGTTCGGCAGAAGAAGATGTTGAAACGGTAATTTCACAGATTAAAGATGCTGACATTATATTTTTAACCGCAGGACTTGGTGGTGGAACCGGTTCCGGTTCTATTCCAGTTATTGCCAGCATCGCAAAAGAGCTGGGCATTTTGACGGTGGCAATTGTAACCAAACCGTTTATTTTTGAAGGCAAGCGCCGTGCGCGCATTGCCGACGAAGCGGCTGAAACGTTGCGCAAAGTTGTAGACACTATTATTGTGGTGCCCAACCAACGTCTGCTTGAAGTGGTTGACGAAAAGATATCAATGCTCGATGCCTTTGCACTTTCAAACGATGTGTTAAAACAAGCAATCAAAGGGATCTCAGACATCATTACCAAATCTGGTCATATTAACGTAGACTTTGCCGACGTGCGCGCGATTATGAAAGATATGGGTATGGCGCTTATGGGCACTGGGCGTGCTTCTGGTGTTAATCGCGCTAAAGAAGCGGCAGCAAAAGCTATTAGCTCGCCGTTGCTTGAAAATGTTAGTATCAAGGGCGCCCGTGGTGTGTTGATTAACATTACCGGCAACATGGACCTTGGCTTGTACGAAATTAACGAAGCAGCATCGTTGGTTTATGATTTGGTGAGCGAAGATGCCAACATTATTCTTGGTTCAGTAATTGACGACACGATGGGTGATGAAATTATGGTTACCGTGATTGCAACCGGTTTTGAAACCAAGCAAGAGCAAGCGGCATTTAAAGAAACACCGGTACAAAGAACACCAGATTATCGTCCAGCTGACCAACGCTTTGCGCACGATGCGCGTACGCCAGAACAACGTGCTCATTACGCAGCGCCACAAAGTACGCCGGTGCGTGTAACGCCAAGTAGAACTGACGAATCGTGTGATTTGCAAGATCTTGACACGCCAACGTATTTGCGCCGCAAGGCTGCAATGCAACATGAGCAAGAGCATGCGGGCAGTGAAGCGCAAGTGTGGCAAGAGCGCCGTTTTGATGCAGCGCCTGCGCGGGCTGAAAATTATGAGCAACGTCCGCAACAAGCTGCAGAGCACAGCGACGAAGAGTTGCCGCCAACGCTGTAATCTTTTTTAGTAGTTTAAAAAAAGGGCAGAGATTATCTCTGCCCTTTTTTCTAGGCTTTTCTCATCAAAGAGAGGCATAAAGTTTTTTGATGGAGTATGCTTTGAAACTTACTGCGACAAAAAAATATTTAGGAATAGTAATGCTGCTCTTGGTGCTGATAACAGGCCGCGCTCTGCCGGCATCATTATCAGCTTCTGTTGAAAAGTTGCGTACGATGGCGCAGAAAGAAAAAGATGATGCACTGTTTGAAGCAGTTGAGTGGAACAAGATTCCCCACGCGATAGCGCTTCTCAAAGCAGGTGCCGACGTGAATGTTCAAAATTGTTCTGGCTGTACGCCTCTGCATTTTGCGGCACTTCATGGGTTCAGAGATATGGTCTGGTTACTTATCGAGTTCAAGGCGAATATGAAGGCAAAAAATTTTCTTGGCGAGAGGCCTCTTCACTTGGCTGCTCAACGTAATCGAGAGTCGGTTGTACAACTACTCATTGCTAAACTTCCTTCAGGGGTCGATGCTTTAGATAATGCAGGACGGACACCTCTTTATCACGCTGTCTTAGAAGATAGTGAAAGGGCCGCAGCGTTGCTTATTTGTGCTGGTGCTGACATACATATTGAAACCCGTATGGGTAGAACGCTTCTTGCTCTGGCACGAGCGAAACAATCTTTTACTTGGCGAAATATAGGTATTGTTAGCGTGCTTATTCGTGCTGGCGCTAAGGAATAATTGCCACAAATTTCTCTGGAAGCATTTCTATGTATGATTCTGCTCTTTTTTTATGTTCTTGTAAAAATTTACGATCAATCATATTCTCTCTTTGTTTTCAGGTAATATTTTTTTTAACTGGGAGAGCTATGAAAAGAGTAATGCTTTTTGTTTTGTGTGCTGCTGTTGGTGGTAACGTGTTTAGTGCTGCTTCTTCCAGTCAATCAAGTTATTCAAAGAAGAGTTGTGCCCAGCCGGGAACGCGCATTAGAACGCACGGGCTGAACCATGTTGTTTCGAGCAATCCAGAAAAATTTATATGCAAAACACATGAGTTCTTAAATGGTGCTCGTTACCAGTCTTTTAAGATTTCTTGTGGGCATAATTTTTGTAAGGGCTGCTTGATTGGAACTATTTTACAAACCAAAACGTGGGCATGTTGTGTGTGTAAAAAAATGTTGTCTGTGGCTAATAAACAGGAATTAGCTTCATACGGCTATTATGTTTTTGCGGAAGGTATTTATCATTCTTTGTTGATTCAAAATCCTGATTCGTTTGCGTGTAAAACAAAATTGTGTTTTAAAAATGCACGTTATAAGCGCATAACTCTTGAGTGTGGTTGTAAATTGTGTAGAGGCTGTTTGTTAGCCAGCATTTTGTACACGAGAAAAATTTCTTGCTTTGTGTGCGAGGTGGCACTGAGTCAAAAAGATATAAAATGTGTCAAAGAACACGAGTCGTTTGCCGATGTTGCTTCATATCGTGCTCAAGTACTTGCTTCGATGCAAACTGCAAAATAAAGGTAAACAACTGAGGTAAAACAATGAAAAAAACAATATGTTTGTTATTAAGCATTGTAGTGAGCGGTAATTTGTTTGCGGGATCTAAAAAGCCAAAAAAATCTGGATCTTTTATAGCAAGATTTCGTAGAGCAAAAACGTTAGCAAAGTCTACAGTGGGCAGCTCTCGTAATCAAAGAATGCTTGCAGCCTCTGGTTCTGTAATGAGCCTGAGTCATGGCGGTAGCTTTCCTGTGCAAGAAATTCCGCTGCAAAGATATTATTTTCCGACCCGTTCAGCACCAGATTTACCCGTAACAAGTGAGTTACCCAAAGAGAATAAGTTGCCGTGGCACTGGGTTTGTGATTGTAAAAGTGAAAGCGATAAAGAACATTATGGGGCCAAATGCAGATCGCGTAGATTTTTGGCACAATGGTGTAACAAAACTTTATTTCTTGATTGTGAGCATTATGTGTGCATAGGTTGTTTGTGGGCTAATTGGATACGTTACGGTGTTTTTTTCTGCCTTTGTTGCAGGGAGTATCTGAGTAAAAAAAATTTAAGTGGTCTTTTACATCATCCGTCGTGTATTGATATTAAATTACATGGTGGGTTACAGGCTGTCCGTATCTTGGCTGGTTTAAATGAAAGTATCAAAGAGCTTCGTGACGATGTTCAAGAGTAGTGGCGGTAATTTTTTTAATGAAAAGGTAGTACTTATGAAAAAGCTTGGCAGTTTGTTAGTTTTGTTGCTTGCAACGAGCGGCTTATTTGGGGCTGACGGCTTTGGAAAAAAATCTATTAAACGAGTTGGCGGGCTCTACCACTTTATTCCTGGCACAATAAACTTTATGTGTGCCGTAAAACCGCACTTAAAAAAGATGAAACACAATCCTTTTGATGTTTCTAGTTGTGGACACAAATTGTGCCGTGGTTGCTTGGTTGGTTCCATTTTACACACTGACCGAGGCTTTGTTTGTTTTAAGTGTTTAGTGCCCTTGAATGAAAGAGACGAACAAAAAATAAAAAACCATCATGCTTTTTTAGAAGTTGCTGATAACTTTGAACAAGATGTTGATATGTGGTTTTATCATTGGTCTCCCGATGCTGATGAGTGGCAACGTACCGACGTTTTGAATGTCCACCCTCGAATTTTGGAAGAAATATCGTGGGCGCTTTTAAGCTGTGGGCATCGTTGTTGCACGTTGTGTTTAGAAAGTCTGACCGAGAATATGACGTCATTTCCCTGCCCTGTTTTGTGGTGCGAACAAAATCCAGTATGTGTTGTGGTGGACAGTCCTACTGACGATCTTTCGGATGATTCTGATTATTCTGCGCAAGATTTTACTGACAATTCTACTCAAGACGATGAATCTAGTGAGCAAAATTCTGACGATGAAGATGAGTCTAGTTGGTCGTCATGTTTAATACAACGAGCTCGCCGCATGTTTCTGCGCATGTTTGAGTAATAAGCGTTTTTATAAATTCTGTCCAAAATAGACTTTGTTTATCGCAAGGTGCCGTAAGGTTATATTTTTCGGCAACCATGGTGCCAAGATAGACGGTGCCACCACGAATTGCAGCATAGCACGCAGTACGTATGGCTCGGCGCACAAGGCGGTAATTGTCTGGGCTGAGGAATTTTTTTACCATGCGATTGGTAACGCTTTCGCTAAAATCTTGGGCAACAAATTGTGCTACGCGTAGCCAAGCTACTTTTTTATCTTGTTCGGTCCATGTAGAAAAGGGATTATTGTTTGCCAGATGAGAAAATTGTAGGCCATAAATTTTGTCCAAAAATTTTGAATCTCCAACCAAAGCGATGATGAAGAGGCAATAAAGTTTTTCTAAAAGGTCCGTATCGTTTTCTAGTGCTACTCTCAGAATAGAATGTACAACAATTGAGCTTCGCCCAATATTACGCACGTTGCTCGAGATAGTGTTAAAGATCAGTTCTTTATTCTTAAAATCAGGCAATTGTGTTGTTGCTAATTTTGTTAGGTGTTCATGTGTTGGTTCAAGGAACATGCCTAGTGCTGAAAGTTGGCTAGCCTTTTCTAAATCTTTTTTTGTGTAAGCATGGGCAGAACTTGTTGTAAGAGCCAAGCAAACTAAAAAAAGAATCTTTTTCATTATGTTCCTATTCTGCAAGGGATGACTAGTTTGGTTGATTGTCCATATTTGACAAGACTAATTCGCCGCATGCTTCTACAAGCGTTTGCAGAATAAGTGCTTCTATAAACCTTTCCCAGAACATATCTTTTTTGTCCAGAGGCAGGGTGTATTTTTCAATAATAGCTGCCTTCGCGTAGAGAGTAGCTCCGGCTATCAGAGCAGTACTTGTAGCGCGTAGCGCTCTGCGAACAAGGCGATATTGGTTTTGGCCAAGAAATTTTTTGAGGATTTGATTGGCAGTATAGTAACCAATATCTTCGGCAATTTGTTGGGCAATGTTGAGCCCTATGAATTTTTTATCGTTTTCGGTCCAGGAAGAATATGGTTTTTTTTCTGCTAATACACACAGGAGTATGCCATAAATTTTTCCGACAAGTTCGGTGTCGTTTTCAAGAGCTGCGCTTAAAATATCATAACCAATGGCAGAAGCTCCACCAAAAGCGAGTGTATTCTGTTCGGTAGTTTTTTTATACTTACAGTCAGGTAAGTATCGATCTGCTAGCAAAGTTGCTGGTAGAATAAGGGTACCCAGAGCACATGATTTGTGTGCTTTTTCTAAATCTTGTTTGTTATAGGAATGTAAAGGGCTTGTTGTAAGAGCCAAGCTTGCTAAGAAAAGAAGTTTTTTCATGTTGTTCCTGTAATAAAGTAAAAGCAAATCAAAAATGTTAGTAAAAAAAAAGGAGCGAACTTGCGCTCACTCCTTTTTAAAAACTATATCAGAGATGTTATTTTTTAGCAATTGATCTTACTTCGGCTTTTTTTACGCCGTTCATAAGTTCGTTGATCGACAAGAGATCAAGATCTCTCAATGGATCTTCATCGGTTGTGCGAGCAACTGCTTCACCACAGAGTTCCCACGCTAAGTTAGCGCCGAACTTGTTAAGGAATGGAAGTAAATATTTTTCAACATATTTGTCTGAATCGTTAAAGAATCCGCGTGATTCGTCTGCGTTGTCATAAATAACGCCAAGTTTTCCACGAGCAACTGAAGAAGTTCCTTCAATCAGACTTACAATAAGAGCGCCTACAAGTGCGCGAGAAAGGCGACGAAGAGGACGTTTGTTGTCTTCAGGAAGACCCTTCATAATAGCAGTATTTGCAAATGTGGTTGCAACTTGTTGTATAAGTGCGGCGGTAACGTCAACGCCTACGCGCTTTGCTGTTTCTTTGTCCCAGCCTTTAAATGCGCCTTCGCCTGCGCCTGGATTTCTACCATTCTTGGCTTGGTTAAAAGCTGCAAGAAGCTCGTTAATCTGGCTCACGAATTCTTTGTTTTCTAATGCTGCGCCAACAATGTTGCAAATACCGGTGCTCAGATCTTCAAGAGTTTGAGCCCCTGCAACAGGGTTGCCCGAAAGAGCTTCAGCTAGGTTTGAAGGTGTTGCTGCAATTGCTGAAATTTTGTGAACCTTGCGCAAATCTTCGCGTGAAAAACCATGAAGACCAGTGACAGATATTGAAAAAATGACTACGGCTGATAATGCTCTTAGTTTCATTTACATCCCTTTCTCTTCGGAAAATAATCAAGTACTTGTGCATTACAACGTATGTTAAATTAGACTGGAAGTAGGTATAACGTACCTTTGTAGGATAGTCAACAATTTGTTTTTTCAACTATTTGAGAGCCATTTATAAAACAAAAATATTTTTCCTTATAAAATTTATGAGAAAATTGACGATTGCTTCAATATCGGGCATCTTTGATGCTTAGAATGGGCTGATGCGACAAGTTTTTAACCGAGTGGTGATTCGTTATGAAGTTATCTGTTGCCTGGATTTTTGATCATATTAATGCCGACTGGCGCACGTGTGATACCAATGAGCTTGTGGCCAAATTTAATCAAATGACGGCAGAAATTGAACATTCTCATAGCGTTTCTATAAATTTAGACAACTTTTTCTTGGGTCAGCAAAAAACGCTTGGCAGCGATACCATTTATATTCCAGAACTTTTAAAAGAAGCGTCTATTTCAAAGCGCAGCAATACCTTTGATTTATTGTCTTCAAGTGCTACCAACATTGCCTTTTTAGTAAAACGCGTCAAAGACCATTTTGAATGGGCAACCTTGGCTGATTTTGGTGTTGAAAAAGATGGCCTTGTACCGGCCCTGAGTGCTGACGAAAAAGACCTAGCGGGAGGTTGGCGCGCCAAGTTTGAAAGCACTGACGTTATTTTGGATGTTGACAACAAATCAATTACCCACCGCCCCGACATGTGGGGGCATCGCGGTTTTGCGCGTGAAGTTGCGGCATTACTCAACGTGCCTTTGCTGCCTACCGATAATTTTTTAAAAAAACTGCCAATTCAGCAAGCGCAAACTACGACCCAAGCTTCAGCAACCAATCCAATTTCCATTGAAAATAAAGTTCCAAAGTTTTGTTCAAAATTTAACGGTTTGTATATTGATCAGGTTGACAACAGGCCGTCCGACATTTTTATTGCCAGCCGCTTGATGAAGGTTGGTGCGCGGCCCATTAATGCCCTGGTCGACCTGACAAACTACGTGATGCAAGACTGGTCTCAACCGGTGCATGCGTACGATGCCAACCAGTTGGCTGACAAAAAATTAGTAATCAGAATGGCGGCAAAGGGCGAAAAGCTTATGTTGCTTGATGGCAACCAGCTTGAGTTGACTGAGCACGACATGGTTATTGCCGACGGCAATAAGCCAATGTGTTTGGCCGGCGTAAAGGGCGGCATGAATGATTCAGTGAGTGCCACCACCACCGCTATTTTTTTTGAAGCAGCAACGTTTGACCCCTCAACCGTGCGTCAAGCGGCTATGCGTCATAAAACGCGGACCGATTCTTCTGCGCGGTTTGAAAAAACACTTGACCCTAACCAGGCTGTTCAGGCGGTATATCGCTTTCTTGCGCTGGCAAGCCAAACTGGCCTCGCGCTTAAACCTGCAGCTGAAGTGGTGGCAGTAGGGCCCGATGCCTCGGCGTTGCATCTTGAACTAGCACACAGTTTTATTGAAAAGCGTTTGGGAATTCAGATCCCGTCAGCCGACGTTGTAGACCTTTTGACGCGTATTGAATTTGGCGTTAAAGCAAAAAAGACTGATGGCGATGTTGTATACAATATTGATGTGCCGTCATTTCGTTCAAGCAAAGATATAAAAATTAAAGAAGATATTGTTGAAGAAGTAGCGCGCTTGTATGGTTTTAACAAAATAACGTTGAACTTACCGCGCATTTTGAGACGGCCGTTTAGTTTGCAAATTATTGAACGTCGTCGCGCAATAAAAAATTATTTAGCATATTCAGCCGCCATGATGGAGCAGCAAAATTATGCTTTTTTTGATGAGCATTTTCTTGGCTCGGTAGGTTTGCAAGAACAGCAAACTATTACCTTACTTAATCCTGTTTCAGAAAATTACTGTCGTTTGGTAACTTCGCTTATTCCTGGCTTGCTTAAGAATATTCAAGCAAATCTGGTGCATCGTGATACCAATAACTTTTTTGAAATGGCGCGCGTGTGGGGCAAAAATAACGATGATACTTTTGAGCGCGTGAGCGTTGCAGGTATCTTTTTTGAAAAGCGCACTGTGGTTGATTTTTATCAATGCAAATATCATATTGAACACATGCTTAAGACCTTGGGCTTTAAGCTTTCTGTTTTGACATGGAAAAAAATGGAAGCACCGGCTCAGACCTGGTACAAGCCGTATCAATCTGTTGAGTTGATGTATGATGGTCGCTGTATTGGCAGAGTCGGCAAGATGAATCCTGCTTTTATGCATAAGCTTGATGTGTTGCCAGAAAGTGATGCATTTGTTTTTGAACTGGATGGTGACTTTTTGTTGCATGAGCCGGTTGAAGTAAAGCGTTATGCCAGCATGTCGCGTTTTCAAGAAACATTTATAGATTTAAGCTTGATGGTACCACTTACTCTTGAAACGCAGCTCATTCAAGCTCAGTTGCACCATGCATCGCCGTTGGTAAACTCGGTTCAACTGATCGATTTCTTTGAAAAAGAAGAGTGGGGCTCGGTGCGTTCGTTGACCTTTAGGTTGTGGTTGAGCGACCAAGAAAAGACACTTGAAAAAGAACATATCGATGCGGTATGGCAAGCAGCCACCGGTATTGTTGAACAAATTGGTGCAAAGATTCGTTCATAAAAAGAGGATTTTATTGTGATTAAACGAATATGGTCATTACTAACGTCGTGTGCCGTTTTAATCAGTATTGATCAACTTTCAAAGTGGTGGGCCCTTAAAAATCTTCTGGGGCGCGATATTGAGTTGACTCAAAATCTTACGCTTTCTTTTGCTTGGAACCGGGGTATTAGTTGGAGTTTTTTTAACGAAGCTTCAGTGATTGGCTTTTGGCTATTAACCGGATTTATTGCGCTGGTAACCACGATCTTTGCGATTTATACTGTTGCTCGTTTTTTTAACAACTACGACAGCCAGTGCGAAATTATGGTGCTTGCGGGTGCGCTGTCTAATTTAATTGATCGCGTGTTGCACGGTGCCGTTATCGACTTCATTGATATTCATTTGGGTACGTGGCACTGGCCAACTTTTAATAGTGCAGATTCGTTTATAGTTATTGGCGTTTGTGGCATTTTAATAAAGCATTTTTTTTATGAAGACACTCGTAAAATTTAAAGAGATTTGTTTTGCTGCGGCAACGTTTGGTGTTGTTGGTAACTGGCGCTTTGGTTATTTAGTAGCAATGTTGGGCACTATTCCATTTTTATATTTTTTACGTTCGTTGTATTGGTTTAACCAACAATTGTTTGTTTATTTTTTGATAGCGCTTTTTGCTGCCATTGTGGTTGTTTTACAGAGTGCGTTGCAATACCCAACCGACAAAGATCCATCGTGCATTGTACTTGACCGTGCGCTTGGTTTTATGATTGTTTTTTTAGGCATTCCGCTTAATTTAAAATTTTTAATTGTTGGTTTTATTCTTTTCCATGCTGCCAATTTTTTTCAGCCCATTGTGTGGTATCAAGTTGTGCACAAAAACTTAGAGCGCCTGCCCGGCTTTTTGGGTGTTGTGGCTAGCGATGTTTTAGCTGGTGTGAGCGTAAATTTCTTTTTTCGTTTTATCTTGTGGATGTCTCAATAATTATGCTGCACGCGCTTCTTTCATTTTTTTATCCTGCTACCTGTTTTTCGTGTGGCAACGTAATGTCGCTCCATGCGTTGGCGTGTTGCCACGAGTGTGAGTCAGTGATTAAGCCAGTTGTTTCATTGCCACTTGCTCTTACCAAAAAGCATACTATGAATGTTGCTGCTGGTTGTGCATATCTTGATCCGGTAAAAAAATTGGTGGTGCGTAAGTTTAGCCAAGATATGCGGGCAAGCCGTCAATTGGCAGAAATTATGATTGCCACTATTCCTAAAAATTATTTTGAAGCTGATTATTTGATTCCTGTGCCATTGCATTGGACACGTTATGCGCGGCGAGGTTTTAACCAGTCGTTGGTTATTGCTCGTGTGTTGGGCAAGCATTACAATATTCCGGTACTCAATGCTTTATCTCGCAGTAAGCGTACGGCTTTTCAGTCAACATTAACGCACGATTTGCGTCATGAAAACGTGGTGAACGCGTTTACGCTCAAAACATTTTTGGGGTTGCGTACTTTAGATCATTTGCGCGGTAAGCGGTTGGTGTTGGTTGACGATTTGTGCACCACCGGTGCAACATTGGTCAGTGCTGCAAAAGTGCTGCACATGCTCAAGCCTGAAGGTATTAATGCCGTTGTTGCGTGTCGTGCTCTTTAACAAATTCTGTTGTGACATTACCGTCTAACATTAATTCTTTTGTTTTTAGATCAAACGTGCCGTGCTGAGCGGTTAGTGTTATTTGTTGCGTAGCATTGCACATGGTGCCTGTTATGTTATGAGAGAAGTAACAACGTTGTTGAGTGCGGTTGATGAGTGCTTGGTTGGCACTCAAAAAAGCAACATCAGTCTTTTTTGTACGCAATGTGCAGGTAACGCCTAAACAGGTTACCGTGTCGGCAGTTTTGGTGAGAATACTTTTTTGTGCGGCAATACAGACCGTTTGGTTTGTGTCATATGCTTCTTGTAGGTGCATGTTAGAAATAACCATATCTTCTGTCATGCTTGTTTGTTGTGTGGCAAATTCTTTTTTTTTAGTTGGTAGGCGGTTAAAGAAAAAAAAACCACTAACAATTAACGCGGCCGTGCTTAAAAAAATAACAATGCGCATAGTCAAACTAGCGTAAAGCTTGAGTAATTAGTTCAGCGTCAAAATGTTTTTTTTGAACATACAAAATAAGGTCTACAAGAAGTCTAAAAGCATGGTGACCGCCTTCTCGAGGGACCACCACATTTGCAAAATCATGATAATAAAAAGGAGCGTTGTTGGGAACGGCAAAAATAAATGCGGGATTTTGTTGTTTAACTAAAGCATCAAAGTGGTCATCACCAAACATAAGAACTTCATTGTCGCTCAGGCCGTGCTTTTGTTGGATTTGTTGAATCACTACCAATTTATCTTTTCTGCCGCCAATAAACAAATCATCAGGAATGCCAAGAAGTTGAGCGCGTGCTTTAATTGAACCGTGGTCTTTGCCGCTTAAAAAAGCGACAAGTATCCCAGCTTTCATTGCTTTAATAATGCCAAAGCCATCTTGTGTTGAAAAGCGACGAGAGTTTTCTTTTTCTTCAGTATATTCCAGATTGCCGTCAGTGAGTGAGCCATCGATGTCGGCAATAATGAGCTTAATTTTTTTAAGTTGTTCTACCAGTTCTTTTTTTTCTAAACATTGTTTGAACCACAAAAGATCTTGATGTTGTTTGTTCACGATGCTTCCTACAAATTATTGATTAAATCTTCTGCTTGGTCGTAACTTTTTACTGAGCCATTGGCAAAATGTAAAAAGTCTTTATTGTTCTCGTTTTCAATAGCGATGCATTTCATTCCGGCAGCTTGTGCTGCTTGAAAGCCTTGAACTGTGTCTTCAAACACAATGCACTCTTCTGGTTTTACGCCAAGTTGTTTAGCCACAAATAGAAAGAGAGCAGGGTCTGGTTTAGAACGGTTTTGTACATCGTCGGTGCAATAAAGATGCTGCCCAAAAAATTGATTAAGCTTCATGGTTTCAATAATAATACTAAATGGCCCTTTGTGTGCGTTGGTTGCAATGCCGTGTGGAATATTGTTTTGGACCAGTTTTTTTTGGAATGATTCAAAACCATCAATAAAATTAACTTTGTTTTTAAAATTACTCATAGCGTTGGCAACTTTAAGATGCGCCAGTTCTTCAGGTGTGCCTGGCAAGTTAAAATTTTCTTTAAGTACGCGTGCCTGAGTTACCAGCTCCATGCCATCAACGGCGGCAAGTACTTTTTGTTGTTCTAGTGTTAAGTTAAGAACATTGTATTGTGTTAAAATATCGTAGGTTGCTTGGCGCCACAAATGTTCCGTTTGTAGAATGGTGCCATCCATATCAAAAATGACTGCTTTAATTTTTTGCTTGATATCTGCCATAATAACGTCCCTATAAATTTTTTAAAATTTCTTCTGCTTGGTCATAGCTTGCTATTGCGCCATGAACGTAATGTAACAGATCTTTGTTGTTTTCGTTTTGAATAGCAATACATTTCATACCCGCAGCTTGTGCCGCTTTAAAACCATGAATACTGTCTTCAAAAACTAAGCATTCTTCTGGCCGAGCGCCAAGTTTTTGGGCAACAAAGAGAAAAAGTGAAGGGTCTGGTTTTGGTTTGTATTGTACGTCGTCGACGCAGTATAAATGGTTGCCAAAAAAATCATTGAGCTTCATTGCATTAATGATGAAGCTAAAAGGCTCTCGACGAGTGTTGGTAGCAATGCCGGAGGGGATATTGTGCAGAGCAAGTTTTTTTTGAAATGCTTCAAAGCCGTGAATAAAATTCATACCATTGGCAAAGTGGTGCATGGCAAAAAAATCTAGACGACGAGAAATATCTTCTGAGCTTTCTGTTAAGGAAAAAAGTTCTTTTAAGTGCTGGCCAACGAGCAAAGATGACATGCCGCCAAATGACGGAATAATGGCTCGTTGTTCAGGTGTAGTTATCGAAATGTTGTAGTGAGCAAACGTATCATCTTCCGCTTTGCGCCACAATGGCTCGGTGCTGACAATGGTGCCGTCCATATCAAAAATAATAGCTTTAATTTTTTTTTTGATTTCAACCATAATAATCCTTTGGTTCTGATTAGATTATAAGTTGATTATAAATGCTGAGGGAGATATGTCTAGAAAGAGTGAAAAGAGAAGGGCTTTGGGTGGGGGGAGCATTAAGAAAGTTAAATCTTTCTTAATGCATCTTCTGCTTGGTCATAGCTTTCGATAGCGTCTTGAACAAGATCGAGCAAGTTTTTGTTGTTGCTGTTTTTAAGTGCAATACATTTCATACCAGCGGCTTGCGCAGCTTTAAATCCATGAATTGAGTCTTCAAAAACAATACATTCTTCTGGTTTTGCGCCAAGCATTGTTGCCGTGTGCAAAAACAGATCTGGATCTGGTTTTGGTTTTTGTACATGCTCAATCGAATAAATATTTTCACCAAACAGGCGCTTAAAGTTCATTGTTTCAACAATAGTTTTAAGATGATCTGGATGTGCGTTTGTTGCAAGTCCAGAAGGAATCATAAATTGTTGAAGCTTGGTATGAAATTGTTCAAAACCATGAATGAATTCAAGTTGTTTGTGAAAATATGTATTGGCCAAGGTAAGTTTAAGACCAAAAATATCTTCAGCAGAATCAGGCAGATTGAACTTTTCTTTTAGTTCATGAGCTGCCTTTTTGAGTGACATGCCCGCAAGAGAATCGAGGAACGCGTGATCTTGATCAGAGAGCGTTTCTACCCCTTGGTGTTTGAGAACATCGACGGTGACTTTTTTCCAAATGTGTTCAGTCTTGATAATGGTTCCATCCATATCAAAAATGACTGCTTTGATTTTATGTTTGATATCTTCCATCGTTGCCTCCTTTCGTTTGTTTGAAGTTAGATGTGAGATTTCTTTTGCTTAATTCTAATAATTTCAAAGGTAGAAAGTACAGAATTTATAACATTACCAGTTTACCCGAATTAAATTTTATGTCAAATTGAAAATACCTTAAAAAATGGGTTTTTTAGCAGAAATGCAAATTTTCGGCCTAAAAATAGGCTTTTTTACGATATTGCTAGGTTATTGAGCATATTTTCAATATTGCAAGTTATCCTTTTTTGGTTAGTATGGATGGGCAATAAGATACAAAAACTTAGTATGAGAGATTGAACGTAGGAGAGAAGTATGCAGCATCTTGCGATTATTCCCGATGGGAATAGAAGGTGGGCAGCAAAAAATAAGCTAGAATCGGTCTTTGGGCATCGCAAAGGCATGGAGACGCTGCGCTTTGCTATTAAAGTTTGTTTGAAAAATAGTATAAAATATCTATCGCTCTATACCTTTTCTCTTGAAAATTTTTCTCGATCGCAAGCTGAGCAGAGCTATTTTTTTAAGCTTTTTTTCGAATTTAAAAAGGAATTACCAGAATTAATTGAGCAGGGGGTTTGTGTACGATTTCTTGGCGATCGCTCGTATTTCCCTAACGATGTTCTTTCGGTTATTCAAGAAGTTGAAGAGCAGACAACATCGTGTCACAAGCTCTTTTTAAATTTACTTTTTTGTTACGGATCTCAGCAAGAGATTGTTTTTGCTGCTCGTTCGTTGGCAAAAAAAGTGCAAGCGGGTGAGATGAAGCTTGAAGATATTACACCCGATTCACTTAAAAATTCTCTATGGACCTCTGGCATGCCAGACCCAGATCTTATTATTCGTACGGGCAATACGGTGCGTGTAAGCAACTTTTTGTTGTTTCAAGCGGCGTATAGCGAATACATGTTTTTAGATTGTTTTTGGCCCGAAGTAACTGAAGAGGTGTTGCAACAGTGTGTAAACAAATTTGGAACTATTCAGCGAAATCTTGGAGCATAGTGCGTGAACAAGCATATTACTGTTTTAGGTGCAGGAGCGTGGGGCACGGCAATTGCTCAGTTGTTGGCAACTAATGGCTACAATGTTTTGTTGTGGGCGTTAGAACCTGAAGTTGCTCGTTCTATTGAAACAACAAAAATTAATCAGACCTATTTGCCTGGTTTTTCTTTGCACAACAACATTCGTGTGACTACAGATCTGACACAGGCAGTTGCTGCCAACGATTGGATTTTTGAGGCGATACCAGTTGCTTTTTTACGTCAAACGCTTGAGCGCGCCAATGACCATGTGCATGATAATGCACGCTGGGTAGTGTTGAGCAAGGGTATAGAGCGCGATACGTTGTTGCTACCAAGTGAGATTATTCAAGATGTTTGTGGCAAGAAAAATTCTGTTGCAGTATTGAGTGGTCCTACGTTTGCACAAGAGCTGGTGGCGCAAAACATGAGTGCAGCAGCGCTGGCATGTAGCGATAGTGCGATGTTGAAAGAACTTGAAAGTATGGTGGCCAATAATTTTTTTAAGCCGTATGCAACAACCGATACTGTTGGTGTGCAACTTGGCGGGAGCATGAAAAATGTTTTGGCGCTTGCGGTAGGCATTGCGCAGGGTCACGGATGTGCTGCAAATACCACGGCCTACTTGTTGACGGTTGGTTTGGACGAGGTGAGTCGCTTGATTACACATTGCGGCGGTAACGCTGAAACGGTGTACGGGCTTTCTGGGCTTGGAGATATCATGCTGACTTGCTTTGGCTCATTGAGCAAAAATTTACGTGCCGGTACTATGTTAGGAAAAAATCGTTCACTTGAAGCGTTGCAAAAAGATTTTCAAACATTGCCAGAAGGTATTAATACCGCGCAAACTATTAATCAGCTTTTGGTGCGTGAGTCGTTGACGTTGCCACTTTTTGGTTGGGTTTACTCATATCTTTTTGAGACAGCGCTTTTTGAAGATTTGTTTTCTTCGTTGCGCTCTCACCAGCAGCTGTAATTTTTTTATCATTTTTTTGCCATGTTCCTGTTCGCGCAAGCATAATATTTTTTGCGTCTATTAATCTTTTTAGCCCAAAAAAAGCACGCCAACCAGGCTTGCTGAGTGGTTTTTCGAAATAAGGGAATGTAACTTTTTTGACGTTAAAGTACTGACAAAAAGTTGTAGCACTGGTAAAGCTGCGTATGCCTGGTCGGAGTAGAATTAATTCTTTAATGGTCGGCGTGCCAAAGTGTTTGGCCATGTACGGCCGGAGCTCAAACTCAACAACTTTTTCAGGTGATTGTTTGCTGTTAAAGTAGCCATCATCAATAAATGTCAGTTGCCCATCAGCGTTAACATTGATCGAAAATTTTTCTGAAACCTGACTAACCACATCAATATTTTTAGTTTTGATGTGTTGGTAGATCCACAAGCCGGTACAAATTGAGAGCAGTAAAATACTCAGTATTGCGATGCGTTTTTGCAGCGATTTAATGAGCGGGCTGGTAACCACTACCCAGGTAATGCACGGAATGCTTATCAAAAACCAGGTCCCAGGGTGTACAAAACTTATTTGCCATGATTCATGTGAAAAATGTAAAACGGAATCCCAGGCGTGGGTAAGTTGAGTAAGCAAAAATGCAGACCATTCGTTGGGAATGCCGACCAATTGGCTGAAAAAAAATATGGTACTCAACATAATAAAGAGCATAAGAACGGGCGTAAAAATGAGGTTGCCCAGTAATGATAAAAACGAAAGCGACAAGCCCCAGCTAATCAAAATAGGGAGACTAACCAGCGTGATTACTAGCTGCACGTAGAGATAATTGAGTAAATATGATTTAACCGCAGACTTCATGGTCGTGGAAAGTGGAGATAAAGATTTTTAAGAAAAAGCAATGAGCTGCCTGACTGTGGTGGCTTTTGTAGTTTTTCTTTTAAAAATTCAATAACCGCTTCAAGATATTGTTTTTCAGATTGTTCGTGTGCTGTGTATGATGCAATTAATTTTTGAGAAAAATAATGCAGCATGTCATTGACGATCTGCGTTGTGGTACTGTCGTTAAGTTTTGCTTTACGAAGCTCTTGTTCAAACTCAAGTGGTAGCTCGCGTTTTTTGTCATCGCAAAAAAAGCTGAAGAGTGCCGGCATCATGGTAACAGCAGAACTTTGTTGCAAGCGGACAACATGACAACGTGAAAGAATGGTGGGCAACAGTGCATGCTCATTGCTCGTGAGCAAAATAAAGTGATAGCCCTGTGGTGGTTCTTCAAGAACCTTTAAGAGCTTATTGGCTGCTGCCAGATTGAGTGTATGGGCATGTTCAAGAACAAAGTAAAATGATTCATTGGTATCTAGCCCAAACGCGGTCTTTTCAAAAATAATTTCAATATCGCTGATAGTATAGTCATTTTCTGGGCAAATCCAGATCATGCCAAAATGTTGGCGATTTTTTACTTGCCGGCAGCTGGTGCAAAAACAATCGCCAGTTTGTGCTTGTGCACAGAATATTTTTTGCACATAATGTTCGGCATAAGCGATTGTATCGTCGCTTGTGCCAACAAAAAGTTGTGTAGGAATTGTTGTCATTATCTCAGTCTTTTTTCAAGTTCCTGCCATGCTTGTGCGAAGAGTTTATCTTCGTCAAGAGCGCCATCCAGCGTAACCACATTGGTCCGTGTGGCAAAAATAGCATCAAACCCGAGGGCGGTTTGTTGCCAGAACAGCGTATCACGTTTTTCAAAAGAGGTTAAGCCGAGGTTACGTTTGGCCAGGCGGGCTTTGGCTGTTGCCACGTCAAGTTTAACGTACAAGACTAAATCGGGTTCAATTCCCTGCATAACCCACTGGTTAACGCTGGTAATCATGGAGCGGTCAAGATTGTAGCCATAACCTTGGTAGGCCAGCGATGAGTCGGCCCCGCGGTCAGAAATAACAACCGTTCCCTTGTTAAGAGCTGGAATAATGACGTGTTCAAAGTGTTGCGCGCGATCGGCTGCAAAAAGCAAAAACTCTGCTGCCGGACAGAGTGGCTCTTCTTGCGTTTGCAAAATGCTGCGCAGGCTTTTGCCTAGCGGAGAGCCGCCCGGCTCTTTAGTAAGCAGGACGGCTTTATTGAGCTGTTCAATTTGATGAGCAAGGTGGCGGGCAAGTGTAGATTTGCCGCAGCCATCAATACCTTCAATAATTATAAAATAACCATCACGCGGCATGGGCTTCTACCGTTGGTTGTGTTGGGTTAACAAGCATAAGTGATTGAAAATTTTTTATCACATCAACCACATGGTTCAGTTCGTTTTGTTCAAGCTCTGGCCAAATTGGCAAAGCAACAATTGCTTGTGAGGCATGTTCAGCTACCGGGCAAACATTAATTAAATCTAAGCGCGTATTGAGGAATGCAATTTGAGTCAGTGCTTGTGGATAATAAATGTTGCTGCCAACACCGTTAGTTGCTAAATGTTGCATGAACGCGGCGCGCTCTTGTTTGTTCTTTAGTACAACACAATATTGATGGTACACATGATGCCCAACGTGTTCTTGTGGTAGTTGTAAGAATGGTACGTTTGCCAGTGCTTGGTTGTAGAACGCAGCAATTTCGCGACGGCGTTGGTTGTAGCTGTTCAGTTCATCAAGTTTTATTGAAAGAACTGATGCTTGAATAGTGTCTAGGCGGCTGTTAATACCAAACTCTTCATAAGCATAATGAGAAGCGCGGCCGTGATTCTTAAGTTTTGTTAAGCGCATTGCCAAATCTTGATTGCTGGTAATGCAGCAGCCTGCATCACCAAAAGCACCCAAGTTTTTGGTTGGATAAAATGAGAGTACGCCAATGTCACCAAAAGTGCCGGCTTGTTGGTTGTTGGTGTGTGCACCAATTGCTTGGCAGGCATCTTCAATAATCCACAAGTTCCAATCTTGAGCAATTTTTTTAATTGCTTGATAGTCGGCGCATTGACCAAATAGATCTACAATTACCATGCCAGCAACCGGCATGCCTGTAGCGGTGTGTACTGCGCGGCCTTTTTCCATGGTTGCATGTTCTTTAAGCCACGCTTGAATAAGTGCAGGGCTGATATTAAACGTGTCTGGCTCAATGTCGATCATGACCGGGTAGGCTTCTAGAGCTAAGATTTCGCTGCTTGAAGCAATGAAAGAAAAAGGTGTTGTAAGAACAATTGACTTTGGTTGTACATCGAGAGCCTTGAGTGCCAACCATAGTCCGTCGGTTCCGGAGTTGCAAGAAATAACGTGCGTGTTATTGCCTAAAAAGTGAGCAAGTTTTTTTTCAAATTCTTGTACCAAAGGGCCGCCAATAAATTGTTGGGTTTTAAGAATGTGGTTAAAGCTCTCAACCATCTTCTGGGTCAGTTTTTCTGTTTGTTTTTGTAGTGAGAAAAAGGGCACATTAATTTGTTGCATGCTGTACTCCGAATATTTTTTTTTAAAAAGCTTTACTTTTGAGTTACCTCATCGACTACAATAAGGACACTACTTTTTTGGGACTACCGCCAAGAGTATAGAGCAAAAGTTTGCCGAACCAAAATTTAGTGTGTTAAAAACAATTTTTTTATAGGTGGTTGGCGGCTGGAGCTTGACCCTTGACATTTAAAAAACAAAAGTTAATGATAAACCATATTGATGATCGATGGTCATCAGTTACGAGTAAAGGAGATACCGTGAACAAGGAGAGAGATGTATCTTTATTCTCTCGCATGCTAAACATTCGTTTATTCCATTGTTTCTTCATCAAGCAAAACGCCTGTGGTTATTTTTAATGAGTTCCCTTATTCGAAGGGATTGTCGTTGATGATAAAAATTTTAAAAGGTGAAGGAGGGTTACTCATTAATGTGTAATCGTAACAATAAAATTGTGTGGTGTTTTGTCGTTTGTCCTAAAAGGGGAGAAAACAATGGCTCGTAAAAGACTGAGGATCCTGCTTCTTGCAGCAGCATTATTCAGTTTGCCTTTCCAAGGAGTAAAGGCATTCTACTGGTTGCCAGTTGGGGATGGTATTGATGCAAATGGTTTTGCTACAACGGGAGCGGTATATGACGGGGGTGATCGTATTTATACCCCAATAATGCGCTCTCCAGAAGCTGCAACAAAGAAAAAGTCAAAAGAATTAAAAACTATAGATCCAGGTTTTGTAGTTCCAACAGAATTTAACACATCATGGGAAGCAACTGGTGGTGACTCAACCTTGAACATAGTTGGTTTATTAAATGGAACCGGCGATCCAGTTGCTTTGAAAGTTGACGGTGACGTAACTATTAAAGCATTGACTGTTGATGGTACGGTTAACATTTGTTCTCCGGTAACTTTTATTCCGTACACCAATCCTGATGGTGCACCAGAAAACGAAGGTCTTGGTTATTCACAAATTCAATTTGAAGTTGCTGAAGGTAAAACCTTGACGGTTAACGTTGATCATAACCTTGAATTTAGAGGTATTACGCCAGGTGGGACAGTACTTCGTTCAAGCCAACGTGGTGGCGAAGAAGAAGTAACACAAGTAGGGTTAGATTTGTGGGTTACCTTTCGTGGTCGTGGTCAAACTACCTTTAGAATGGCAAACGGCGTAGCAATTAAATTTACTGGTGATATCGACGCTACTAATCCGGTTGATGTTTTGAATGATTATGCGTTTACTGGATTTAGCAATAATGGTGGTGGTACCAAAGTATTTATTACCATGGACCAAACACAAGACGATATTAATAATGGTAAATGCAAAGTTCTGTTTCAACGTAAACAACTTTTAGAACATGAATGGCGTTGTTTAGTAATGGTTGGTCCAAACTCTATTTTGAGTTATGTTTCCGTTGACCAATCAGGCCTTAATTACACTGAAGTTCCTGAAAACGGTGGTTTTGGTTCAGTGGCATTTGACCCGTCTAATCTTGGTACAGGCCGCATGATCTTGTTGGTTATGGGTGCCTATACTTTTGGATTTGAATCAGGCCTTTTTGCGCCAACGGATCCAGAATTTTACCAAAGACAATATGTTTTTCCTTTTAATGATGGTTCGGTAATTATTGCAGGACATCGTGTTGATGGTTATGAACCTGCGCAAATTCGTACCACGTTAAACTATTCGGTGCCAGCTGGTGCACAGGCTATTTTCAAAGTATGCGATGATCTCGCTTACCAAAATAGAGATACCGAAGTTCCTTATGATCCAGCACCGGCAGATCGCCGAGGCTTGTTGGTTATTAATGATACCCAATCAGTTTCAAAGCGCATGTCAGATCCTTATTATGATTTCTTCAATGGTGGTATTCCAGCTGAAGAATTTCTGCTTCGTCGTACTACTAAACGTGGCAAGGTAAAGCGCGATAGACAATCGACGATGAGACATCGACAAGCTAAAAAAATGCTCAGAGCAACCCTTGGTGGAGGTGAAGAAGAAGCTATAGCACCAGCGCTTGGTCATGACTGGGCAGCTTCGTTTGGTGTTGCCTTTGATGCTTACTTCAGAAATTCTCGTACCGGATTTATCTTGGGCGTGAATGGTTTGCTTGATGTGTATCACAACAACTTCTTTGACTATGTTGCAGGGAGCACCAATCAACCAGACATTCTTGCACGAGCAGATTATGGTGGGGATGTTATTAAGAAAAAGAACCCAGCAGCATTTATTGTTGATGGCATAGACACGACGCTCTTTTCAGATCAAATTAGCCAATTTACCGCGGCTAATCCTTTTGATCGAGGACCAGAAAACGTTGTGACAGCGCAAATAAAACTACGTGGTAATGGTTCTACTCATTTCCGTTGTTCTGCATCTTCAACCTACGGCTATATTTTTGGCTTGTGGTCAAAATTAGTAAGATTTGGTGAAGAAGAAGAGGAAGTGCCAGAAGAAGGCTTCTTTGTTTCATCGCCTCGCGCATTGGTATGCGACAACCCAGCGTTCGATTGGGATGCCGCATTGATTGTTGACAACAGTGTGTTGTACGATGGCAAAAAATTGGCCGCTGGCGATCATAGCAGTCTTGGCGGTGAAGGTGAGCATGTTGTTGAAGGCGAAGGTCTTTTGAAGGTGCTTTCAGTTCCTAATACAACATTAGTAGATCCTACAACCAGCCTTCCTCGTGATTATGCTTCAACGGTTGAAAACGCTGGTGTTGTGCATATGCCAACTATTACGTTTGACTACACAGGACACGAAGTAGATACGCGTCCGTTGGTTAGAAACAATGCATATAGCCGCTACAACTCGCCAGCAATTTTCCAAAACAATCACGCATCGTTCTACTGGTCAACCATTCAACATAATGACGTAACAAAGTGTGTTGATGGCTTGCCAAGCTCGTCTGATCCAGCATGGACAGGTGGTGAACGCTTGTTCTTTGCCAACACAATCTTTGTGTTTGATGGTACCGATCCAGATCGTTATCGTTGGCCAGAAATGAGATTCTACAATAACATTCTGAATCTTGAAGAGTCGCTTAACGGATCTGGTATTCGTTTTGTTGTTCAAGATTTGCCAAAGACACCAGATACCAATGGCAGCAACAACTCGATTGTTAGATTCTTTGATCATGGCGATATTAACGATACCTTCTTCCTTGGTCATGGCCGCTTGTTCATGATGGGTACGCATAACAACTTGATGTGCGATGGTTCATCAAACTTGGTTACTGAATCTGCTTATACCAACGTATTCAAGATCAATGGTTTACCAGGAGATGGTTCTCCAGCAACACTTAATCTTTCATTGCAAAATGGTGACCAATTCCCTGCTTCAGTAAATCCAGACGACTACACAGAACAACGTGCACACCACTTGTTCTTGCATTCATGCCCAGATCTTGGAACCTGTAACATGGCTCTTGGTTGGCCAACAATTCAGGGCGACAGTAGCTTGGGTTCATTTCCATTTGCAAACACGGCGTATGGCGATATTCCACAAGAAGCATTAAGTTCAAACCCAGACGATTTGTTTGATCTTGATGCGCTGATTTTGCCTCCTGCAACGGTTACCGTAGACGGCCATTTCATAACCTTTGGTGGTTTTGATGCATTGGGAACACCAGTTGCAGCACGCGGACCAATAACGCGCTTTAACAACAAGGGAACTGTGTATGCAAACCATGGCGGTCGCTTAACAGTTGCAAGCCCAACAGACCCAGGTTCAATACCGCCAGAAGTGGTTATTGATACCGTTGTTGCACAACGTGTGTGGAATGACTGGGACTTGGCAGGTACGGCACGCGTAACTGATTTTTCAGGCCGTGTAGACCTTCCTCATGATCAATCAACGTTCTTGCCACATGCAGCAGTACAACCATGGGGCTTTACCGCAGCCATGTTTGGCGAACGCTCTGGCGAAACTGATGGCTTGGTCAGACTTGGTGGTTTCTTTAACCAAGATCTTGGTCGTGTTCGTTATGACCGCTCAGGTGCTGAAGACGTAGTGATTAACTGGAACAATATTGAAGGCGATAATCATTTGTTCGATGACATTCATCGTTCACCGCTTGCAAAACGCTTTGCTTCAGTTCGTCGTCGTCCAGTTACTCGTTTAACTGAAATCATCGACTTTGCTATCGACCGCCCAGACAGCTTGTTGTTTGTTGGTGCTGGTGAAGATATCAGGCAACTTCGTGTTGCTGGTGCAACCCAGTCCAACCCATTCTACTTGCTGGTAACCGGCGATGCTATTAATCCAGTTTCAGGTCGTGTGCGTGAGTTTGTTTCAGTACCATTAACAGAAGATAATCCATTTGATGACGTGGTGGGTGCTGGCGATCATGGCATTCTGTTCCTAGATAATGGCGGACGCATTGGTCTTGGCACGCGTGAAATCAACAGTCATTCCGGTGGTAATTCATGGAAGATACTTGGTAAAGACCATGTTCAAATTGTGCCACTTGGCGATGGTATTGTAGACTTGAACGCTGACTTGGTTATCGAAGATCGTCAAGCGCTTATTGCTTCTACTCAATTTAGTTCAGTAGTTGGCAATCGCTTAACCTTCTACTCAGACCTTCCACGCGAAATTCGTGTGTTGGCTGGTGGCGAGCTTGATCTTTCAAGCTTTGGTCAGTCAGAGTTCATGCAAGAAATCGCTTTTGGTGGTCAAGTACGCTTGGTCATGGAACCAGGTTCAGTAATTCGCTTCCCATCAAATCCAACAGGCGGTGTTGCATTGTACTTTAACGATCAATCACAATTGATTTTTGAAGGACCAATTGAACCACAAAACGTTGTACGTTGCTACGGCACTTCAGATGCTGCGCAAGCAGATCGTACTAAGATTGTTGGTGTTGGCCAAATTTGGGGCAACAAAGACGGCCAAATCTTGGTTAACAACAATGCATTGGTTGGGGTACAATCTGATGAAACATCACCATTTACTGATATCACCATCAGCTTGAACCGTCAGTCTAACTTGCACATTGGTACGCCAGATGTTTCGGGCGGTGCATTTGAAGTTGGTAACCCTGCGGTGGTAACTGGTGGTAACATTAACTTTACCTTCAGAACACTTGGCGAAAACGCAGGCTTGTTTATTGGTCGTGGTGGCTTCTTTGGTATTGGCGCTGGGGTTATTGACCAACCAGGCCTTATCAACGGTAATGCGACAAAAGCAAACAACCCAGTTCTTGATGGCGATGGTGTGGCAATTCTTGATGATGATAATCATCCAGTTTTCACACCAGACACATCAGGTGCTTGGAAGGTACAACGTCTGACAGAAGTTGGTCACGTTGTTATTGATCTGTTCAAGGGTTTCATTGATCACTGCCAAATTGCTGATGGTTCAGACTCTGAAGCATCATTAATGGCCTTTGGCCCAGCAGTGTTTGATTGGACAGTAAAGGTTAACGGCCAAAACTATGTTAATGTTCGTGGTGGTGGTAACGTGATGTTCATGCCAAATACCGACGACATGATTCGCGTTAACATTTGGGATTATGCTGGCTTGTTGCCAAACGGTGAGTTGTACTCATTGCTTCCTTCAGCACCGTTGATGATTGACCGTGATGATCTGCCAGGTTCAGTTCCTTACGGTACTGCTGGTCGCCAACTAACAACAAGCTCACACGACGAGTTCTTTAGCTTTATGTCCATTCTTCCTTTTGTAGATCAGCCACGTAAGAAAGTTGCTTTCTGTGGTGAGTTGCTGGACAACATTGCAGCTTACATTAATCATGGCGTAGTAAATACCGTGTACGCAACTGATGTTGATCGCATTGTGCGTGTTGAAAATCCAACTATTGCACGTGGTACGTCTGCTCAAGGGCTTGAAAATGGTACTTTAATTGGCCGAAATGACGGTGCTGTTGATCCAACAGTATTTGGTATCCTTGAAAGCACGTTATAAGTGAAAAAAGGCGAGGGGAGATTGTCTCTCCCCTCGCTTACCAAAAGTGCGGAAGGAAAAGTTGCACGTGAAAAGTAAGGAAAGAGCATGATGAAGAAGATGTTAAAAGTTCTGGTGTTAACTGCATGTGCATTTTCGTGCACGGCAGTGGCGTCAGATTATCGTAGTCCTTTGATTACGGATCGCGGTCCGTTGCGTTATGATTTTGATCTTAAAAAAGATAAATGGTCTTTGCATACCTGGTCGTTAGGACATTTTAGAAATGCAGAAAAAGCATTTACCAAGCACAGTTTTGATACCGAATCAATTGCAAAAATGATCTTTGGTAAATCAGAGTTTACCATCAGCGATTCTTTTGAAGCAGGTATTGAAAATAAATATTTCTTTGAGAACTCAAATCCATTTCTTTCAGCGGCAAAAATTCGTCCATGCGTTACGTATTCAGAACGTGGTTTAACCGTTGGTGGGCGTTTTGAATATCCCGTGTGGCAAAACAAAGGTCGCATTGGTATTCGTGCAAGCGTGCCATTTAGAACCGTGCGTCTTGAGCGTGATGACGAAGCTGAGCAAAGCCCAGGTGCTAATCAGTTGCAAGAGTGTATAGTTAAAGGCGATGCAGTTTCAATTACAGATTCCATGCCTACAGCAAAGGTATTTAGCCCAATATCTCGCTACAAACTTGCGTTGCTTTATAGCTTGAAATACATAAACAATTTGAATCAAGTTGTTCGTTATCTGAGACTTGGTACTGCGCTAGCTCCTGCAGAAATGGGTGCTTCAGCTTATAACAATGTAAATGCGGCTAATTATGTAGGTACCGATATACCGTTTGCTATTATTACGAGCAATCCAGGCGGGTTGCCTCCTCGCAACCGTCCAACTGGTGTAACTACTGATAACGCTAATCCTAATGGATTGTTTGCAGACCAAGCAGGAACGATTCGTTTGGGTGCTGATGTTAGTACTAACGCTCAAGCACTTCAAGCATTGCCGAACGCTCTTGGCGCTTTAAATGACAATGGTTATGCATTTCAAGCGGGAACTGATTATTCAAATCTTTTCAATGATCCGAAATTTAATACGTTGTGGGCAACGCAGGTATTTAATAGTAAAGTTGCTCCTGCAGCGGCTCCGTCCACTGAAGGGATTGGTTCTCGAGCAGAAGTTGATTTTATTGATGGCCTTTTGCAGCAGTATGATACCAATATTTTCAATTGGTTAACCAACAACACCGACTATTTACTCAAAACAAATCAACGTGCTGGTATTGGCAATGCTGATATCGACTTTTTCTATGAACACACCTTCAATGATGACTGGCGTGTAGAACTCTGCCTTGGTGTGCGTTTGCCAACCGACGGTGACAACGATGGTGTTGCTAACAATCCATACTCTGCACGACTTGGTAATGACAATCACGTTGAAATTAAATTTGCTGCCATGGCTGCTTGGGCTGCTCTTGATTGGTTGAACTTGAAGTCAGACATCTCGTACAACTTTGTTCTTGAAGCAACTGAAAACATTTCTGCAACGTTCAAAGGCGCCACCGTCAAAAACTTTGGTCCAGGCGTTGATGCAGAAATTGATTATGGTTACTTCCGCTTCAACCTTGATGGTACCTTCTTCCATCGCAAGACCCGCAAACTTGCAACAACGGTTGGCTATGAGTTTTATTACAAAACTGAAGACAACATTAACTTTAAGAAAAAGACTGCTGCAAGTTGGCTTGGTAAAGTCTGGGCAACTGCCGCAGGTGCTCCTGTAGAAGTTGGTTCTGGCGTTCCTGGTACCAAGTTTGCTGACTACGAAATGAATCTTGACAGCAAAGTTGCAGAAAAAGACACTGAACGCATTTCACATCGCGTTCGTTTAGAAAGCAGCTGGCATGCACACCGCTACTTGCATCTCTACGTTGGTAGTGCTTACTCATTTGCGGGTAAAAACATCCCACGTGAATCTGATACCTACGGTGGTTTCCAAATCAGATTCTAAGTTTAGTACGTTTGCCTAAAAAGCAAAAAAACGGCCGCCCGGGGTTTACCGCCCTTGGCGGCCGTTTGCATTCCTGCCACTTGTCTTTACCCTGTTTTTCTTGTACGTTGTTTATGAAGAATTATAGTGGATTCTAAATACATTTTCTAATAGTATTATTAAAGGATTGAAGCGTGTCGCGACTTAAAAAATTGATCGAACAAACGGCCTTTTTGATGGAAAAGCAGGAAGAAGCCAAGCGTGAGTGTTCTGCTATTTTTAACGATGTTTTGAACTTTGTTGAGCAAAAGATAAACAATTTGCCTCAAGAATCTACTGAAGAAATTGAAGTTTTGGGCAAAGTGCACGATGTTTTGGCAGGCCAAGCGCAAAAGCTTGCTGACGAAACCGCTGACGATATTGCGTTTTTGGCTGAACAGCTTAAGGCTTTGCAACAAGTTAACGACGTTAAAGATCCAGCAAAATCTCAAGAACTTTTGAATATGTTGATCGATGAAGACGAAGAAATAAGCGATACCGAAGTCTTTAAAAAAGGCGTTTCTGAAGAAGCTCATGAATCTAAAGCTTCATTGCAAGCAATGGTTCAAGACGTTAAAGATGCTCTTGATGAAGGCAACTTTGAAGATGTTCAGTTGTTGCTTGAAGCGCTTCTTGACGAAGAAGATTCTTTTGATGACGATGACGCTGATGAAGAAGAAGGCGATGAAGACGAAGAAGATGACGAAGAACTTGATGAAGACCGTTTAGCCAAAGTTATGATGAAGATGGCCGGGCATGAAGAAACCGCTGGTCATGAAGAAAAAGAAGGCGATGATTGCGAAGAAGATGGTTGTTGTTCCACAACAGAAGAGGGCGCCGCTGGTGGCTGCTCTTCAGGCGGCTGCGGTAGTTGTGCTACAGGTTGTGGCACGGGTGCTGACAAAGGTTTTGATATCTTTTCGTTTATCAGCAAATATGATCGCGAACTTGAACTTGATGCACAAAAAGAAGACAAGAAACCTTCAAGCGAACATCAAGCGTAAAATATTTTTGCCCTTCACAACATCTGTGGTAGAATAGCGCAATTTATTATAATTAGATGAGTTGTGCTACGGCACAGATCTAGGGAGTTTGCTTATGGCTAAGTGCATAAAAAAAGTGAAAATTGTTCCTGGCTGTATCTCATGTGGTTCCTGCGAAGCAATCTGCCCAAAAGTTTTTGAAGTACGCGATATTGCGTATGTAAAAGAACAGGTTAATTTTAATGAGTGTGCCGACGATGTCCGCGAAGCAGCAGACATGTGTCCGGTAAGCGTTATAAAAGTTGAAGAAGAAGCAGAGTAAGCCTGGCAACGGGTGTGGTTGGTGTGGATAGGAGTAATACGCATATGCTGCAACAGCTCAAAACATTATTTTTTGGCAATTCACGAGGCGAGCGCGCAGTTTATGAAAAACTGAGAAAGCAATTTGCGCACGACTCGCAAGAGCTTATTTTTGCGGGTCACATTTTGCAGTCGGCGTATCAACGGTTTGCCGACCGCGTTGCGCTTATTGCTGGCGACAAATCAGTTACCTACAAAGAGTTTTACTTCCGTTCACTGCTCATGAGCAAAAAACTTGCGCAGTTGGGTGTGGGGCAGCGTGATCACGTTGTTCTGTACTTTGAAAATTCTGTTGAGTTTTATATTGCCTATTTTGCGGTGTGGCAGTTGGGTGCGGTGGTAATTCCACTCAACATATTTTTTCATGCCAAAGAGCTTGCGCATGTGATGAGTGAAGCGCAGCCAAAGATTATTCTTGCCTCTCTTGAGTTGAAAAAAAATATCGATCAAGCGTGTGAGCAGGGGCTGATTAGTGCACTGCCTACCGTGCTGACCGAACAAGACTTTGATTGGTCAACGCCGGTACCTGTGGCGATTGAGCCAAACGATCAAGCGGTAGTTGTTGCGGGTGGTGATCGGCACGAGTGCTGCCTTATTTTGTACACGTCTGGCACCACCGGCAAGCCCAAAGGGGTTATGCTTTCGTCCAAAAATGTGGTGACTAACGCGCTGCAATCATTTGCTCGTTTTAAAATGTGCTTTGAAAGTAATGAGAAAGAGCAAGAACGGTTCTTGTCGGTTTTGCCGCTTTTTCACGTTTTTGCCCAAAATACCTGTCTATGGTTTCCGATTTTGTCAGGTTCTGCTATTATTATTGTGTCTAAGATTGATCGCAAGTTAATCTTGGAAGGCCTGCAAAAAAGGCCTACGCTGTTCTTTGGCTTTCCTGCGTTGTACGGTTTGTTGTGCCTCATGCGCACTGCGCCGCTGGACACGGTTAAGCTGTTTGTTTCTGGTGCCGATATGATGCCAGACAAAATTAGAGCAGCGTTTGGTATGATTTATGGCCGTAAAATTTGTTCAGGCTACGGGCTTACTGAAGCCTCACCGGTTGTTGCAATTAATTATCACAACGAAGAACGATCAACCGATGTGGTGGGCAAGCCAATAGTCGGCATAGAATCGCAGATTCGCGATGAGCAAGGTAATGTTTTGGCCGCAGGAAACGTTGGTACGTTGTGGATTCGTGGTGACAACATTATGCTTGGGTACTACAAAGAGCCTGAAGCAACAGCGCGCGTACTGCAAGACGGCTGGTTAAATACCGGTGACCTTGCCTGCATTGATGCGTATGGTGAGCTGGCAATTACGGGACGCAGTAAAGATTTGATCATTCACAAAGGGTTTAATATTTATCCGCAAGAGGTGGAAAATATTTTAATGACACATCCTTTGGTAATTAAGGCCGCGGTAGTTGGTAGGGAAGAGGTCATGTCTGGCCAAATTCCTGTTGCGTACGTTGCGGTGCGACAAATGAGTGGTGAGTTAGAGCGTAGTTTGAGAGAATTGTGTATAAATAATTTAGCGGCTTACAAGGTGCCGCGCAAGTTTATTTGTTTGGACGATTTGCCAATGAGTCCAACCGGTAAAATTGATAAGAAACAACTAAGTAACCTAAATTAAGGTAAAGTATGGATACTGAGCAGCCGAGTCATTTATTATTCTTAATCGGAGTGGTAGTACATGAAGGAAGCGATCTGTTTGCTTCGTGCAAAATGGATCATTGGGGAGATGCATAAATGACACTGTCGATAGAGATTTTTCTATTTTTTCTCTTTTTGCTTTTAGCAGGACTGTTCGCGTTTCTTGAAACGTCATTGACGGCGCTTCGCTTATTTAAACTCAAAGAGCTACAAGTCTCTGTAGCCAAATACAAAAGTTTATTTGCCTCGTGGGAAACTAACCCGCAACGTATTTTAATTACTATTCTCATTGTTAATAACTTTGTAAACGTTGTTGCGTCAGTGTTAATTTCTCATATCATGCAAAAAGCCTTGGGCAATTTTGGTGTGGCCGTTGGTGCTGTGTTGGCAACTGTCTTGATTTTGATTTTTGGTGAAATTATTCCAAAAAGTTTTGCAAAGTCTCATCACGAACGTTTGTTCAGTTCATTTTTGTGGCTGATCAATTTGCTGTATCATCTTGCCTATCCATTTGTAACGGTCTTGCTCAAGATTGCAACATTCTTTTTTGCGCGTCTTGGCCGTCCGCACATTCTTGAAAAACAAGAAGATATTTCTGAAAAAGAAATTGAGTTCTTAATTGACTACAGCGACCAAAAAGGTTTAATGGAAGCTGAAAAAACTGAAATGTTACAAAACGTTTTCAGTTTGGGACAAACATTAGTTCGCGAAATTATTATTCCACAAGATGCCATTATTGCCCTTGATGCTGCTTCAAGTTTTGAAGAAGCGGTACGAGCAATTTGTACCTCTCGTTTTTCTCGTTTGCCGGTTTATGAAGGCAAAGAAGAAAACATTGTGGGCCTTGTTTATCAAAAAGATATTGTTGATCTCATGGCTCGTGGTGAAACTAAAGAAATAAAAGATATGATTCGACCAATCTTGTTTGTGCCAGAAACGCAAAAAGTTAATCAGTTGTTGAGCGAATTTTTAAAGACACGCATGCACATGGCAATGGTGCTTAACGAATACGGTAACATTGTTGGGTTAGTAACTATCGAAGATATTCTTGAAGAGATTGTGGGCGATATTGCCGACGAGCATGAACATGCAAATTCATCAATTGTACCGATGGATGAAGGTGGTTGGTTAGTTGCCGGCAGTACCGATCTTGAAGATCTTGAAGATTTACTTGATATCAAATTTGTTACCGATCGTTCAGTAACTATTGGTGGCTTTTTGGCTGAAAAATTGCAGCACTTACCAAAAAAAGGTGAGCGCTTAAACCATCTTGGTTTTTGTTTTCAAGTACAACAAGCAAGCCGTCGTCGTGTTTATCAAGTGTTGGTATTTGATGAAAACGAAGAACATGCACAAATTGAGGGTGACGCTGAATAAGCGTTGCCCACTTTAAGCTTGGAATGCCAACCTTCTTGGTGTATTCTGTTGTTCATATCAAAAATCATTAAATTTTTAACAACAGATTGTTTATGGACCCACTAAAAAGGCTTCTGGCTTATACCAATAAATATTGGAAAAAACTTCTTATATCAATTGTTGCAGCGTCATTGTACGGGATTGTTGCTGCCATGCCAACCTACATTGTTAAGCACACGGTTGACGATATTTTTATCAATCATTACCGCCATTTAATTCTGCCTTTCATGCTGCTTTTTTTGGCATTTTTTATTTGCAAAGGCATTTTTTCATACATAACTTCGTACTACATGCACTGGGTTGGCAACAAAGTAGTGATCGATATTCGGCACGATTTGTTTAACAAAGTGATCGACTTTCCGCTTTCTTTTTTTAAGCAGCATTCAACGGGCGAGTTGATGTCATATTTTTTAAATGATATTCAAATGGTTCAAAATGCTTCAGCCTCAGCAATCCGCAATGGCGTACGCAGCTTTTTTGAAGCGTTCTTTTTAATTAGTTTTGCTTTTGTACAAAACTGGAAACTCTCGTTGCTCATGATGGTTGTGGGGCCGCTGATCGGCATTACCATTCGCCGCATGGGCAGGGCAACCAAAATTGCTTCACGCGGCATTCAGCGCGAAATGGGCAATATTAGTTCAATGCTACAAGAGATGTTTGTGGGCATTAGAGAAATAAAAGCGTTTAACGCTGAACGTTTTGAAGTTTCGCGGTTGAGCAAACAGCTTGACCGTTGCTTTTCTTCAATCATGCAAAATGTGCATATCGAGTCGCTGTTGCCGGCGCTGATTGAATCAATTGCCATGATTGGTGGTGTCTTTGCTTTTTATGTGGCTACCAACCAAGTTTTAAATGGCAGCATTTCTGCTGGGCAGTTGGCATCGTTTGTGGTTGCTGTGTTGCTTTGCTACCAGCCGCTCAAGCGCGTGGTCAGTGTTTATTCTGAGGTTCAGTATGGCTTGGCGGCAGCTGAGCGGATTTTTAGTATGATGGACCAGGTGTATCCCGCGTTGCAAAATCGCGATATTGAGATAAAACACTTTGATACAGCAATTGAATTTTCAAACGTCAATTTTGAGTATCAGCCCGACAAACCCGTTTTTGAGAGTATTAATTTTTCTATTCGTCGCGGTGAATGTATTGGTATTGTTGGGCCTTCTGGTGCTGGTAAAAGTACGTTGTGCGATATGCTCTTGGGCTTTTTATTGCCAACAGGCGGGCGTATGACTATTGATGGTAACGATTTTGCGTCCGTTTCTTCAACCAGCTTGCGTAGCAAAATTGGCTATGTTGGTCAGCGCACTTTTTTGTTTAATGACACCGTGCGTAACAACATTGCCTACTCTTTGCCCAACGCTTCAGACGCTGCTATTGAGCAGGCCTGTAAAGCTGCCTACGCGCATGATTTTATTTTAGACTTTCCCAATGGCTATCAAACATTGGTTGGCGAAGACGGTACACTTGTTTCTGGCGGACAAAAGCAGCGGCTGACCATTGCGCGTGCCTTGCTTAAAGATCCAGAGATTTTAATTTTTGACGAAGCTACCTCATCGCTTGACCAAGAATCTGAAAAGATGATACAGCGAACAATTCAAGAATTACGCCACAAAAAAACCATGCTCATTGTTTCACACCGCATGTCGTTTCTTGAGCACGTAGATCGAATTTTAGTGGTCCAAAATGGCATTGTACAAGAAGTCAGTGATCGCAAGCAGGTAGCAGTGGCTGAAGCGCGATTATAAAATTTGATTTTAAAAGGGGCTCTTCGTTTTGAAGAGCCCTCTCTTTTCTAGCTCACTAAATAAAGTTCTTGAGCAATATTTTGCAAAACATCACATTGCTCGGCTTTATAGTCCATGAACGACCAATGTTTAAGATTAAACGCATGGTCCAAAATGGGCTTTTTGTCTGTAACAAACCCCCACGAGCTGTATGCGTGGAGCGCTACGTTGTTAGTAACGCGCGTGGCCAAGAAAATGCGCTTTGTTTTTGGTGCGATCTTAAAAATAGAGCTCATCAAAAGTTTGCCAAGCCCACGCTTTTGATGTGTTGTTTGGACCGCAAAGCTCATAACTTTAACTTCGCCGGCAGTATAATTTGCACGTGCCAAAAATGTTATGAAGCCAAGGGGCGTTCCCGTTTCTTGGTCGTTGACGGTCACCAAAAAGCAGGAATCGTTTGCAAACATTGCAACAACTTGCTCGCTTAATTGTGTCGGATCAAAAACAAAATGTCCCTCAAGAATTGATTCCATGGCTGTTTGTGCAGCTAGCCAATCAACGTTTGCTACGCCATTTTGAAACAGCGGCTCAAACGGCTTAAAGTAAGGCTCTGTGCCAACTACTTCCGGAAATGCTTTTAAAAAGTCCATTTCTACCGGCGTGTAGGCGCCGCGCGCCAGTGGCCACATTTCTTTCATGGCGTTGGCAAAGTCTGGTGACATAATAGTTGTTTTTGTCCATTGCACAACGACCGGTGTTCCAAGTTTATCTTTGGCTAGAAACTGGCCACCTTGTTTTTGCTTCATGTGATTATTCATGGTTTCCTTAGCTATGCTAAAAAACGTAGTTAATGAGCTGATAATAAAAAGCATGCATATTATTTTGTACATTTTTTTCTTTCAAAAAATAAAGAGATACCGATTGCTGATTGGTAAAATCAGCACGGTTCAAATAATTATAATGACCAACCAGGTTGGCTTTTTTTTGTAAAAAAATGAGAATTTTTGAAATCGCAGCAAGAGTTAAAAACTACCAAATTGTGATAGAAATTATAAGCAGTTTATTGCGATAAAAAGGGTGGCAATCATACAAATATCCTTAAAAAATAAGCCTCGCTTGTGCAGGGCTTTTAATTTCATATGTTTTAAGACTAGCACAGGATTTAGTTTGTGTCTCGAGAAATTCCGTGTTCTTTGATTTGATAAACGCTTTCAATGTCAATTTCTTTCAAAAAATCAGCATCGTGAGAAATGACAATCAATGCTCCTGGATAGGCTTTTAGAACCTCAATCACGTGTTGGCGGGTTTCAAGATCCAAACAGTTGGTAACTTCATCAAGGATTAGAAGTTTCGGGCTTTGTGCGGCAATTTGCGCTAGCGAAAGGCGTGTCTTCTCGCCGCCAGAAAGGTTTTTTACCAGCTTTTCTACCTCTTCATTTTTTCTGAACAAAAAATCATTTAAATGTTTACGGATTTCGTACGAAGTCCAAGTTGGCGCAACTTCTTTAATGATATCAAAAACAGATGCATTATCATTAAGGTTTTTGTTGTGCTGGTCCAAGTAGCCAATATCTTTGGTTGCCGGCAGTTGCCAGCTGCCTGCGCGCGTAGTGCTGGGGTTTTGCATAATTGCTTTTACCAACGTTGACTTTCCCGAAGCATTATCGCCAACAAGTGCAATGCGCTCAGTGCTCATAATTTGTAACATGATGTTTTCTAAAACGGGTTGTTGGTAGCCGCAGCTGCCCTCTCGAATGCTCACGATAGTTTGTTGGTGCACACTTGTTGCTGGCAAATTAAATTTTGGTTTAATAACGTCGGGCAATCGAAGGTCTTGCAATTCGGCTTCAATGTTGTGTTGTGTTTGACTAATGGCACTTTGTTTTTTGTTGGTGGTGCGTTCACCGCTTGCTTGCATGGCACGCAGCAGCGTTTTATCATTTTCATTTTTGTTGGCGCGCTTTGAGCTGGCAGCGCGCTGATATTCTTCTTGCAGTGCTTCTCGTGCTTTGCGCTGTTCTTTTTTTAATGACTCAAGCCGCGCAACTTTTTCTGTGTGCGCAGCTTTTTCCTGTGCACGGTACGCGTCGTAGTTACCAGAAAAGAACTCTACTGAGCCGTCGTGAACATGCCAAATCTGGTCAATGCAGGTGCGCAAAAGCTCAACATCGTGCGAGATAACAATAAGTGTGCCGCTGTAGTGCTGCAAAAGCCGCAACAAAGATTTGCGGTTGCTTGCGTCCAAATGGTTGGTTGGCTCGTCCAAACACAAAACCGAAGGGTTGCTGGCCAAAGCTTGTGTGAGCGCTTTATTCAAGCGCTGCCCGCCGCTCAGTTGCGTGCTCAGTTCAATAACTTGGGGCACAAAGCCAAAAACAACATCGTCAGGAATAATTACACGACCGTGTGAAGGTTCTTGTAGGCCTTGAATAACTTTGAGTAGGGTTGTTTTGCCGTTGCCGTTTTTACCAACAATGGCAATGCGGTTGCCCGCATGAATAGTTTTGTTCAGGTTTTCAAAGCAGACTTTTCCTGGAAATTCAACACTGACATCTTTGAGAATAATGGGTGCATGCGTCATGATATAACTCTTTTTATAAAAGGGCTAAAACCAACAAATAACAAATAGTTGGAGAGCTAATGCCCTTAAAGCAGGGCTGCTAAGAGTTAATTTTCATAAGTGCACCTACTCAGTATGCCCGCATTCTTTATTCGGGCAGGTGTGTGTTTCTTTACCATCTTTGCTGCGCGTTACCAACAAATAGGGCGCTTTACATTTTGGACATGGTTTTTCTACCACTTCGCCAAAAATTGAGAAGCGACATTTTGGATAGCCGGTACAGCCCCAAAAGCTCCCACCTTTCCAGCGGCGTTTTGCCAAGTTGCCGTTACATTGTGGACAGCGCATTTTGAGCTGTTCCTGATGAATGTACTTACATTCTGGGTAACCAGGGCAGGCAAGAAATGGTCCAAAGCGGCCAACTTTTTTAACTAAGTTTTTGCCACAGTTTGGACATTTGATGTCGATAATTTCTGCGTTTGCTTCTTCGGTGCTGATCTGCACGTTCCCTTGTTCATCGCGCATCACGTTGGCGGTAAACTTACATTCAGGGAATTTGGAACAACCCAAAAATTCACCTGATTTGCCAAAACGGATAACGAGTGGGTTTTGGCAGGTTGGGCACTTAAGATCTGTTTCAACGTTTCTGCGTGTTGCCTCAGCACCGCCAAACTCAACCAAATCCTTTTTGAACTTGCCATAAAACTCATGAAGTACTGTGTCGCGGTCAACTTCGCCCTGGGCAATTTTATCTAAATCTTCTTCCATTTTTGCCGTGAAGGTGATGTTGATAATGTCGGGCAGATTTTTGACTAACATTTCATTAACTGCTTTACCAAGTTCGGTGGGTAAGAATTTCTTCTTAGGATCTTTTTCTACGTAGCTACGCTTTTGAATTGTTGAAAGGGTAGCTGCATAGGTACTTGGTCGGCCAATGCCCCGCTTTTCAAGTTCTTTTACCAACGATGCTTCAGTATAGCGTGGTGGTGGCTGCGTAAAATGCTGTTTGTTGGTGGCATCTTTTAGGTCGAGTTTTTTGTTTTCTTCAATTTCTTTTGGAATATTGGTTGTCTTTTCTTCAGATCCTTCTTCTTCCTCAACCAAATAAACTTTTAAAAAGCCATCAAATATTAACGTTGAACCGGTTGCCTTGAACGTATACTTGCCGCTGTCGATGAGCACTTGGCGTTGGAAATATTCGGCAGGAGTCATTTGGCAGGCAACAAAGCGCTTCCAAATAAGTTCATACAATTTTGCTTGATGCGGCTTAAGGTAGCGTGCGGCCATTTCTGGCGTAATTTCAATACTAATTGGTCTGATGGCTTCGTGAGCGTCTTGTGCGCCTTTTTTGCCATAAAAATTGGCAGCCTTTGGCAAATATTTATCGCCAAACTCTTTCTTAATGTAGCCACGCACTGCCTTAAGTGCCGTGTCTGAAATACGCAGCGAGTCAGTACGCATGTACGTAATAAGCGCTTCTGGCGAATCACTTTTTGAAAGCGGCACACCTTCATACAATTGCTGGGCAACGGCCATGGTGCGGTCTACCGAAAAGCCAAGTTTATTGTAGGCATCTTGCTGCAAAGTACTGGTCATAAAGGGCGGCAGAGCGTTTTTTGAGCGTTGCTTGTCAGTAATTTTGGTGACAACAAAATCTTTTTCTTTTTTGATTTCTGCCAACACTTTGTCAGCGTCTTCTTTGTTTTTTATAGCGATGTTTTTGCCGCTAATTTTAAACAAATCTGCTGGAAGTTTGGCTTTGCTGATCTCAAAAATACCTTGCACCGACCACGATTCTTCAGGCTTAAAGTTAACAATTTCTTCGTCGCGCTGGCAAATGAGAAGTACGGCAACTGATTGTACGCGGCCGGCCGAAAGGCCTTTGGCAATCTTTTTCCAAAGAATTGGCGAAACTTCGTAGCCCACCCAGCGGTCAAGAATACGGCGGGCTTGCTGCGCGCTGACCTGGTTGAGGTCTACCGTTGTTTTGTCTTCAATAGCCTGTTTAATGGCAGGAGCGGTAATTTCGTTGAAGGTGATACGATGGATTTTTGCCTCATCGGCAAAGACCTTTTCAATTTCTTGGCCAATATGCCACGAAATAATTTCCCCTTCCCGGTCAGGGTCAGAGGCCAGATAGATTTCGCTTGATTTACGCGCTTGCTTACAAATGTCGGCAATAACGGTTGCCTTATCTTTGATTGGCACGTATTCGAGAGTTATTTTATTGGTTTTCTCATCAATAGTAATACCAAGCTTGCGAGTGGGCAAATCTTTAATATGTCCAAAAGTGGACATAATTTTAAAGTCACTGCCCAAAAACTTTGAAATAGTCTTTATTTTGGCAGGCGACTCTACGATGAGGAGTTTTGGTCCGTTTTCCATAACTGAAGTTCTCTTTTTGCCCATGCTAGTCCCCCCCGGTCATAGCTTGTTTTTAATACTACTCTTTGTAGAAAATTAACGATTGTATGCACCAACTTTTAACAATTGTTGTGTTTTTGTCAAAGTATTTATACCTTTACTGCATGATCTTTATATAGTTTAGACACAATATTTTCAAGGAGTCAATATAAATTAAATAGTTTCTCAATGATCGCGCTGCTGCTTCATAGTTGTTCTGTGCTACTTGGATATAAAGGGTCGATTGGGAGACTTTTAAGAGGTTAAGGGGGTAGGTGCGGACGTTAGGGCTATTTTTCGGGGGTGTTTATCTTTTTTTGCATTTTGCGTTAAAATTAACTACTATTTCAAAGCTGATTAAAAAAAATTAATTGAGTAAGTGGCAAAAAATTAAGAGGGCTGTATGTTTTTTGATGTGGTAAAGTCTCATTGGAAAGAATCTTTTGATTTTTTTAAATGGCAAAATCTGCGGCTGATGATGCTGGCTTCTTTAAATAATTTTAGGCGCGCCCTGGTAATTTTTGCCAAGGAGCTCTGGGGTTTTGTATTTTTGCTCTTTTGTTTTCAGGTTTTGGATATTAATGTCCTTCTTTTTCATATTCGCGACCAGTTGGGCATTATTAATTTTCTTGCTGTTAACTGCTTAAAAATAGCAACCGTGGTTGGCTTCTTTTTTTTTCTCTTGTCGGTTCGGCCGTCTGTTGAGCTTAAAGATCGTTCTTATTTCCTAAAATATCTGCCTCGGGTGTGGGGTGCTGCGCTGCTTGCTTTGGTAACGCCAGCTTATGCGCTGCCTTTTTTGGTTGTTAGTGTTCTTTTCTTTATAGATTTGCGTGATAATGCGCCATCGCTTTTGTTGGCAGTCAAAAACAGTTTCAAATTTTGTTTCCACTTTTTTCCATCAATTTTAGGCTTAACGCTTTTTTCGCTTATTCCGTTTTATATATTTTCAGTCAATATTAAAGAGCGTATTGCAACAACCTTGGTTCACATGCCAGCTGCTATTTATTTAGTGTTGCCAACGGTAACCTTTCTATTTGGCGTTATGTTTAAGGCGCTGCTTATCTCCCTGTGTGTTATGTACTATATTAAAGTTAAACATGCGCATCACCGCTTGTTTTTTAACAATTAACCTGGAACAAAACCATGTTTGTTATTCTTCGCTATTGGCAGCAGGCGCTTGCCTTGTGTGTTCCATCGCGTTTTTTTTCGCTTGTCCAAATAACAGCAAAAAAATACCTTCAAGCATTGGTTCGTTTTATTGTTTTTTTTAAGGTTCTTTTTGTTGGCCTGCTCGTCGCTTGGTATTTTTGCCCACAAGAAGTTTTTATGATTCAAGAGTTAGTGGCACAAGAGCCTGAAAAACTTTTAGCCCAGAGTTCGGTTGTTTGGTGGATTTTTCTTTTTTCAGTTGCTGAGTTTATGATTCACGCTGGTCTTTTGTTGTTTATTCGGCGCAAGGCAGATGAAGTTTCGACCAAAGAATATGTGCGTTCTTTTATGCTCCGTTATGTTCAATGTGCACTCATGTTGTCAATAATCATGCTTTTTGTTGTTTCTTTTTTTGCCATGCTGGGCGTCACTGCCTTGCCGCAGATTCACTGGAGTTTGGTGCTATTTGTGCGCACTCTTGAGCTGATTATTATGTTCTTTTGGTTAGATTCGTTTTTTACTGTCAAAGACTTTTTTATAGCCATTGAAAAAGGGGTAAACTTTGTTTTGTATAATGTCCCTGTTCTTGTGGTAGTTCTAATACTTGGCTTTATGAGCCAGTTTTTACTTAAGATTGCCGTGTGCGGCGTGCCTGGTGCGTATGCTGATATTTTTAGTTTTTTAAGCGGTAGGCTTGAGCTGGTAATGCCGATAGTGTCTGGCCAGGAGCTAGCGCCTTGGCGTGTACTTCTTTTTAAATATCTAAAATGTGCTCTCGATTTTTTCTGGATTTGCTTTATCTGGGTAGTTTACGATCGAAGAAAAACAATTACCTACTCTAAGAGTTTTTTCTCATGAGATTATGTCATGAACAGGTTGTGCCTTTGGATTAAGACAGCACTATTTTACAGCGTTGGCTTTCTTATTTCTCTTTTCTTTTCTTTGCTGATGTTGCCGTTTACGTTTTTACCCGAAAAAACACGGCGTGATAATCGTTTTTATTTTTGGCTTGGTAAAATCTGGTCAGTTGGTCTGATCAAGCTTTCTTTTATTCGTTATCGCATAAAAAATCTTGAAAATCTTCCAACGTATCCACATGAGCCAGCCATCATTTTAATTAATCATTCATCAGCGCTGGACATTCCCCTGGTTGAAGTTTTGTTGCAGGGCTATCCACATATTTGGTTGAGCAA
Source organism: Candidatus Babeliales bacterium (assembly GCA_019749895.1). Lineage (NCBI taxonomy): Bacteria > Candidatus Babeliae > Candidatus Babeliales > Candidatus Babeliales bacterium. The sequence continues at coordinate 76,047 of JAIEPG010000001.1, forward strand.
GCAGGAGTACAACAAAATTCCACTGCTGGGTATTTTGTTGCGTCGCATGCATTTGTTAATTGATCGCAATGATCCGTCAAAGCAACTTAAATTGATTAAGCAAGCCTGTGCATTGGCAAAAGAAAACGCACGTCATCTGGTTTTATTTCCTGAAGGAACGCGCCACGAAGATGGTCAAATTCACGATTTTTTTGAAGGCTTTGCAACCTTTGCGCAGCATCTTAAACGTCCGGTAATTCCCGTTGTTGTTGCCGGATTAAACAAAATCTGCCCCAAGCATAGTTTAATGATTGATTCTTCTAAATGTCTGGTTAAAATTAGTGTAGGCAAACCTATGTATGCTGATGGTAAAACGAGACAGGAATTTGTTAATGAAGTACGGGGGTGGTTTGTAAGGGAAATGGCTAAGTTTAACGCGTAAGCTTACAAACCTTTCAGGTGGTGTCATGTTTTTAAAATTTGCATATCCAGAGCTCTTTTTTATTTTTATACCAATTTTATTATTAGCGTTAGCGTATCGCTTGGTGCTCTATCGAGCCCCGCGTTACATGTTTCCTTTGGCAGCAACGCTGGGCGCAAGTGGTGTTTTAAAAAGCACGCGCTATAAACACATTCTTATGGGCCTACGCCTTTTGGCACTGTCTGGTCTGCTGCTCATGATTGCACGGCCGCAGTGGATTGACGAGCAGTCGTTTATTAATGTCAAAGGCGTTGATATTGTTTTGGCAATAGACGTTTCGGGCAGTATGCAGCTTTTTGACGATATGCACGACCGTCGCTCGCGCATTCAGGTGGCCAAACAAGAAGCTATCAATTTTATTGAAAAACGAACTAACGATCCCATCAGTGTGGTTATTTTTGCACGTGATGCGCTTTCGCGCTCGCCGCTAACGCTGGACAAGAAATTTTTAAAAGATATTGTTGGCAGCCTTGAGCTGGGCGTTATCGACCCCAACGGTACCTTTTTAGGTACGGGTTTGGCAACAGCGGTAAGTCGATTAAAAAACTCTGCAGCCAAAAGTAAAATTGTTATCTTGCTAACCGACGGCGCACCAACGGTGCCAGAAAAAGTTGATCCAGAAACAGCCATAGAGTTGGCAAAGCAATTTGATGTGAAAGTTTATACCATTGGTATTGGCAACCAGCAGGGTGGGTTTATTGAGCATCCATTTTTTGGCATTCAGCGCGCAGGGGCCGACTTGAATGTTGCGTTGCTGCAAAAAATTGCGCAAGAAACCAAAGGACGTTTTTTTGTTGCCAACAACCCGCGCGACATGCGTACCATTTACGATACCATTGATCAGCTTGAACGCACTGAGCATAAAACCGATATGTTCCACAACTATTACGAAGCCTTTTTGAGCTTCATTTGGGCAGTACTCTTGTTGTTTGGTATAGAATTATTGTTGCGATTTTTTGTATGGCGTGGTGTATAATGACAGATCTATTTGGCATTCACTGGGCAGGGGCCGACAAGTTACTGTACGCGCCCGTTTTTGTGCTCTTCATTTTTCTGGTGATTCGAAATTATGTACGCATTCGTCGCAGTGCCAATGTGCTGGTGCACTCTGCCAATCGCAAAACAGTTTTTGCAAACTATTCTGGTCGCAAGCAGCTGATAAAAACACTGAGCTTGTGTACCGCGCTGGTGCTGCTCTTTTTGGCGTTGCTGCAGCCGCAGTGGGGCAAGAAAGAGCATACGGTAGTGCAAGAAGGCCGCGACTTACTTATGGTTTTGGACGTTTCGCGCAGTATGTTGGCACAAGACTTTAAGCCAAGCCGTCTTGAATTTGCCAAACTCAAAGTACGCAATTTGCTTGCTAAGCTTAACTTTGAGCGTGTTGGTCTCATTCTTTTTTCTGGTTCTGCGTTTATGCAGTGTCCGCTTACTATTGATCATGCGGCGTTTTTAATGTTTTTGGATCACGTTGATGCCGAAGTCATTTCGTCAGGCACCACCGCTATTGACGTAGCACTGCAAAAAGCAATGGAAGTTTACGCAAAGTCGACTGGGCGCAAAAATAAAAACGTGCTCTTGGTAACTGATGGTGAAGATTTTTCAACTAACCTTGCTGGTGTTAAAAGCAAAGCACTTGAACAAAATATTAGAGTTTTTGCGTTGGGTGTTGGTTCTACCGAGGGTGCTCCAATTCCAATTATCGATGCGCATGGCAATCAAGTTGGTCATGAAAAAGATGAAAAAGGCGGCATTGCGCTTTCTGCACTCAATGAAAAGCTCTTGCAACAAATTTGTATGCAGTTACATGGTTCGTACGTTAAAGCAAGTTATGATGATAGTGATATCGACGGTATTGCGCGCCAAATTCAGCAGCTTGAAAAAGAAAAATTTATGGATCAAAAAATATCACAGTACGAAGATCAGTACCCATGGCTGCTAGCAGGCGCTTGGCTGCTATTTTTACTTGAATGGCTTATTTGAGGAGATGGCAATGGTTACCAAATATGCGCTTTTATGTATCATTTTTTTAACGCCAAATCTCATGGTTGGTGGTCTTTTTACCGACTATGCAAAGCAAACGCCCGAAGAAACTATTGCAGCACTTGAAAAAAAACAGATCGATGCCCCGCACGATCCGTACGTCAACTACAATTTGGGCGTTGCGCAGTACAAAGCGGGCAACTACGCTCAAGCCAAGCAGAATTTTGGACGTGTGTTTAGCAATAAAAAAATAGATGAAGATTTTCGTGTTCGTGCCGGTTTTAACGCTGGTAACAGCGGTTACCGCGGTGCACTAGAAAGTCTTGGCAGCGGCTGGGAGCAACGAGAGTTGGATGACAAGCTGCTTGAACATGCGATCGCGCAAACAAAAGCTGCTATTCGTTCGTACGACGATGTTATTAAGCTTGATGATGAGCATGAGCCAGCAAAGCACAACAAAAAGTTGGCCGAAGAGCTGCTCAAAAAATTAGAAGAAAAAAAGAAGCAACAAGAGCAAGATAAGCAAGACAAAAAAGACGACAAAGAAGATAAGAAAGACGATAAAAAAGACCAACAAGATAAACAAGATAAAGATAAAAACAACAAAAACGATCAACAGGATAAGCAAGACAAGCAGGATAAAAAAGATCAGAAAAAAGACGAGCAGGGTAAGCAAGACAAAGATAAGTCTGATCAGCAAGACAATAAAGATAAGCAAGATCAGGGCGATCAGGACGAAGGCGATAAAGATAAAAGCGACCAACAAGGCTATCGGGACGAAGATAAAAAAGACCAGCAAGACGCCGACAAATCTGACGAGCAAAAAGAGCAAGAGCAAAAAGAGCGCGAGCAGCAAGAAAAAGAACAGCAAGAAAAAGAAGCTCAGGCAAATGCCGACCAACAAAAAGAGCAAGAAGCACAGCAAGCAGCTGCTCAAGCAGCTCAAGCAGGGGAAGAAGACAAAGAAGATGAAGGCATGCAAAAGCGCGGCGTGCGAGCATTACTTGAAAATTTAGATGAAGATGAATCAAAGAAACAAAAGGGTTTTATTGTGCAGCAAGTTAAAGGTGGTAAGGCATCTGAACGGCAAGGACAAAAACCATGGTAAAAGAAAAAAAAGCCCGGAGTACAATAGTGAATCAGTTAAAAAAAGTACATAAATATGGCGTGCTGCTGGTGTTGCTTTTCTCAGCGCAGTTTGTGCACGCAACAACTATTAAGTTAGAAGCGCCCGATTTGCCGGTAGTAAACAACATGCCAACGGTCAATGTTGGTGAATCGTTTAGATTGCAGGTTTTAGTTTCGCATGATCGGCGCGATGCTGAAGATGTTCATGTGCGAGGTCTTGGCAACTTGGCGGTACAGGGCACCAGTCAAATGACCAACGTTTCAGTAGTCAACAATCAAATGGTTGCCCAAAAAACGTATGAGTACGATGTAGTTGCCGACAAAAAAGGGGTGATTACTGTTGGGCCTGCTGTGACGCATGAGCACAAAAAAGAAATACTTTCTAATACGCTTACTATCAACGTTGTTGATTTGCCTGTTGCGCAGCGCCAAAAAGGGCCTGACGCGCACAGTGCTGAAAAGCCAAATGTCTATTCTCAACTTGAGGTTTCAAAAAAAGAAATAGTTGTTGGCGAACCACTTGAGGTTACGCTCAAAATTTTTATGCAGGGACCAATTATAGAAATTGGGGCAACACCGCCAACGTTTAAAGGTTTTTTTGTTAAAGAGCTTGATAAAGATTATCTTCGCGGCAAAGGTTCGCTTGGCAATCAAGAGTACGATGTATTGCGTAGGCGTTATGTGTTGGTACCCATGGACAAAGGGGTTAAGCATATAGAGCCGGTACAAGTTGCTTACACCTTTTCTGAGCAAAATAAAGGGCGCCAGCCTCGCAACTCAATGTTTGCGGAGCGCTTTTTTGATGATTTCTTTTCTCGTTCTCGCGTAACGCAGCAGCGCATACGCTCTGAAGAACTCGAGATTAATGTCACTGATTTGCCGCCAACAACTAAACGAGTTGATGGTGTGGGCGTGTTTACTGAGTTTCGTGCAACATTGGACAAAGAACAGGCTGCACTTAATGAGCCAGTTGTACTCAAAATTGAGTTAGTTGGTAAAGGCAATGTTGAACAAATTGCCGACATGCGTCTTAGCTTGCCAGCTGGCGTTAAATCATACAAATCAAAAACTGCCGTGCATGACGATGTAACACCAGCGGCCTACAACGGCAGTCGCAAAACGTTTGAATATATTGTACAAGTTCCCTTCGCTGGTCCTGTTACTATTCCAGCGCAGCACTTTGTTTATTTTGATACGCAAAGCCGTACGTACAAAACAATGAGCACGCAGCCGGTTTCAGTTACCATTGCACCAGGCCCCGACGGTGCAGCCAGCGCACCAACAACACAGCCACAGCAAGAACGCGGTAAGCAGAGCGAAAAGAAGGCTGATGCCACGTCCTATGATATTCATTATATTGAAGAAGATGCGCCCATTGGGAATCATGACCGAGCGGCGTTGCCGTGGTGGGCCTTTTTATTGCTGCTGCTTATTCTTGCATTGTTGCTTAAAAGTTCTTTTTTTGCGGCACCTTTTGCACGTTTATTTCGTGCGCTCTTTGGTGTTCGGCTTAAGCGCAACGCGTTGGCAAAGTTTGAAAAAGAGTTAGATAGTTTAGTAAAAAAGAGACGGGCAGTTGATTTGCATCGTTTCTTTGTAGACTTTTTAGCTGCAAAATATGAGTGCGATGTGCATGCGATCAACGAAGAGTGGATTGCACGTCAGCTGGGCCAAGATGAATGGAATAAAGGTAAAATTGACGAGTTTTTACATTATTTAAGTGAATGTGCAAGTTTATATTTTGCTGCCAAAAAAGGCGTGGCTGATGCCGCAAAGCTTTTGAAAAATGCAAAATATTGGTTTCTCATTCTGCATAAGTGAGGGATTGGGCGATGAGATTTACGCAATTGTGGTTAATGAGTTGTGTGGCGATTATGCTTGTTGGTGGGCATGCTCTGGGCGGTACGCCGCATTATCATGAGCAATTTTTGCAAGCTAACGAGCAGTATAAAAATAAAAATTTTGATGCTGCGTTTAAGCTGTATGAACAAATTCCCAACAAAAGTGCAGCGGTGCTGTATAACATGGGCAACTGCTCGTATAAAATGGGCAATTTGGGGCAGGCCTTGCTGCTCTGGCGCCGGGCCGAAAAAGATTGGGGCATCTTTAACCGCGAAGAGCTAATCAGTAATATAAACCTGGTAAAAAACCAGTTGGGCAAGCGCATGCCCGAAAAAGATGAAGAATCGCCCGGTCTTGTCCGTGTTAAAGCAGTGGTGGCCAGCCTAAAAAATCCTCTGACTTCGCTGGTCCGTTCATTGTCGCTTTTGTGGCTCCAGTTGTTCTTTTTGCTTATATGGGTTATGCTTTTTGTATACGCACGGTACTTTTATCGCCTACGGCTGCGTCCGGTGGTGGTTGCCTTGTACTTGCTGCTGGCAGGTGCTGGTGGTGCTTTGGCCCTAAAATACAGCATGAATTGGTATACGTACGGTATGGTTATTGTTTCAAAAGCGGAGCTTTTGTCTGGACCAGACCAAAGTTATCGAGTGCTTGGGCAGCTGTATGAAGGTCAAGAAGGGCTGATAGAAAAGCAGACACAAGACTTTTATAAAGTGAAAGTAGGCAAAAAAATAGGCTGGGTACGTAAAGAGTTATTCGAAAAAATTTAGCGTGATAGCCATGGGGGGCTTATGAATAAAATAATGATCATCATTCAACGTTTTCTTTTGTTAGGGCTGATTGTAGTTTTGGCCGGTTGTGGCAAGCACGAAGCTTCTGGTGGGGCTCTTGGCGCCGTTTCTGGCGCTGTAGTTGGTAATGCTGTTTCTGGGGGACGCAGCAAGGGCGTTGGTACTCTTGTTGGCGCCGCTCTTGGTAATATGCTGGGCCGCGAAGTGGGTAAATCAGCCGACAAGCAAGAAGAAGATGACAAGCTTGAGCGTCGCATAGTTATTCAGGAACAGCGTTTGCAAGAAGCACGGCTTACCCGCATGCGTCTTGAAAACGAGCGTTTACGATGCCAAGTAAAAAACTGGTGTGCTAACTGCTGCATCAGAGTTACCTTGTGCGATGCACAGCGTTGTCCAGATTGTGGTGATCGCCTGGTCCGTGAAAAGTGCTGTAAGCGGTGTGCTGGCACGTTTGAGGCCCATTCGCGTTATCGCTATTGCCCGTACTGCCCGGACCGCGTGATATTGAGTTACCGGTAAATTACTCGTTCGTCCTTTTACCCTTCGACAAGCTCAGGGCGAACGGACGAAACATAGGGTATTTGGTAGTAGTGTAGAGCGTATTTGTTTAGAATTTTTTGTTTTTCGTCGTAGCCCGTTCGCCCTGAGCTTGTCGAAGGGTAGGGCGTAGACGAGCGTCTCGAAGCGTAATATTTTTAAGCGTAAAACAAATTTCAAAAAGGCCCTGAACAAGGGCCTTTTTTTGTTGCTATCGCTTCTCTCTTTACTTTTTTTATTATTTTATATTAGAATATAATTACAATCATGAAATATTGAATTATTCAATATGAAAAGTGTAATTATTTTAGAAATTATAGAAAAAGGAGATCGTTATGAAACGTATTCTTGTTGCCAGACTCGCATTGTACGTAGGAATTTTGGGCCTTGGCCTTTTCCTTGCAAGCTGCACCAAAGAAGAAAAAACTCTAGCTGGTGTTGCTATTGGCGCTGGTAGTGGAGCTTTGATTGGCGGAGCTGCTGGTGGCGGTACTGGAGCTGCTATTGGTGCTGTTTCTGGCGGTGTGCTTGGCGGTGTTATTGGCAATGCCCAAGGCGATGACAAACCAAAAGCTAATAAAAAATAACAGACAATAACGTATAAATTTTTCTTCCCACAAATGAAAGAGGCTCTGGCAAGCTGGTAGAACTTGCTGGAGCTTCTTTTTTCGTTTAAAATGAATGTCTTCCCTCGATATATTTTTTCGCTTTGCTCAAAAACACTCGGGATGAGCGGGCGATCTAGTTCGCTCACCCCGAGTGCCCGTAGGGCGTATCGAGGGGCGGGATGAGCGAAGAGATAGCTAGACTAAAAGTAATAATAAAAAGATTTTGAGTATCCATTATGAATAATGTGCTGACCATTAACAATCTCCATGCTGCCGTAGAAGATAAAACCATCTTAAACGGTATCCAGCTTGCTATTAAGCCAGGCCAGGTTCATGCAATTATGGGCCCCAACGGCTCGGGCAAAAGTTCTTTGGCCTTCACGCTCATGGGCCACCCGCGCTATGCCGTTAAAGCAGGCTCAATAACGTTGGCAGGCAACGAGCTTAACGATTTGTCGCCCGACAAGCGCGCCAAGCAGGGAATGTTTTTGGCCATGCAACATCCGTATGAAATTGACGGCGTTGTGTATAAAGATTTTTTGCGTCAAGCGTACAATGCCTTGTACGATGGTACTGAAAAGCAACTGCGCATTCGCGACTTTCATGCGCTTTTGTTGAGCAAAGTGGCGTTGTTAAAAATGGATCCAGCTTTTATTGACCGTTTCATAAATGTTGGTTTTTCTGGCGGTGAAAAGAAACGAGCAGAAATTTTGCAGTTGGCCGTCTTGCAGCCAAAGATTGCCATTCTTGACGAGATTGATTCCGGTTTGGATATCGACGCATTAAAAGTTGTTTGTGAGGGGCTGCGCGCCGTTAAGCACGACAACCCCGACATGGCTATTTTAATGATCACGCATTATCAGCGTATTTTGCAGTATCTAACGCCCGATGTGGTGCATGTGTTGCGCAATGGCCAAATTGTTAAGTCTGGCGATGCAACGTTGGCAGACCAACTTGAAGCGCACGGTTATGATGAGTGATCAGTTTGATCATCGTCGCTGCTACTAAAGAGCGAGTGTTTGTGAAGATTTAATTGAGTTCGCAACTCTTGTGCCAATTCGTTCGGACTTCCGGCGATACTTGGGCTGCCTGGCTCAACCAATGAGTCTAATCTTCGCGATCTTGTTCCCAAGAAACTCAACCGTTGTGTTCTTAAGCTGCGTGGCTCTTGTGTGGTTGGTGGGAGTGGAGTATCATCTTCGTCTGAATCACTATCAGAATCGGAATCATCAAAATCGCCATCAAATATAGTGAGCAGTGTTCCCTCTGATTTGCTTTTGCTCAGCTTTGGTGATGATGCTTGTTTTGGCGACGATTCTTCCGTTATTTTTGTTCGTTGTAGACCAAAAAGTTTTGCACAGTCATTTAACAAGCGTTGATTACTTGTTTTGGTATTTTGAAGCGTTTCAAGGTACGAGTCGCTTGCATGAGCACTATTGACGTGGTGTTGTAAAAAATAAATGAAAAGATGTCCAAGTAAAAGTTGTGCTTGGCCGCTGCATATGTTATTGATAAGGACCTCTAAGCTGTCCGGTGTAACTTTATCTTTAAATACATCGATAAGAACTTTTCGCAGGTGACTTGTAACATAAAACCGTCTGAAAAAATATTTTGTTGCGCTTTGAGAAGCTTGGATAGTATTTAAGTTTCTTATTAAAACATACTCAGGTGCTTCTTGATTGAGCAGGCCAGCAATAAGGCTTTTTATTGGTTTTAAGCTAGGTTCTACTAAGTTTTTAAAATTTTCTAGACCGCGGGGGCTTGATTTTATATCACCTTCTCTTCGTGGGCTGTTTTTTCCCGCTGCAAATTTGCCAGCAAGGTCCATTTTATTGTTCGAGCTAAATAAAATAAGTTGTAGATATTCATAGGTCTTTTCTAAAATGTTTTCAGGCGTTATTTCACTCAGAAGAGCTTCTTTGCGTGGTGATATGCGCGGGGTTCGAGGTGTTGATGTTGACGATGACGATGCGCCATGAATGGGTTCAAGATGAGAAAAAATAAACAGAAATAATAGTACTTTTTTTTTCAGCATAATAAAATCCTCGGCAAAGCAAAAATTATAAAGATTCCCCAACCAGTTTTCTAGATCTTAGCAGGGGCGCTTCTTTATTTGCAATATTTGGCGATGATTTTGAAAAAAACTCAGCCAGCTTGAATGCCTAAGATACTTTGTATGCTTTCAATAATGGCCGTACAGGTTGTTTCAATAGCCGTGCAGGCATCGTTGGGCGTTGTTGGCTCAAGCGTGTTTAATTGCAGTGCGTGTGTGTGAACAAGGTTGACCAAGGCTTCTTGTTGCCATTTTTCAAGAACCAAGAGCACTTTAAGGTTTTCGTGCGCCATCATAATGTTTCCTAACTCTTCAAAGACTTCCAAAGCTTGCAGTTTTACCTGTGCGGCGTTTTCTTGTGAAGTGGCAACTAGCTCTGGCGTATTGTGTCTAGGTTCTTCAATATGAGTAATCGCCTGGTTAAAAAGCAAGTTAACTTCAGCTGTTTTTTCTTGTGTTGTGTGAACAATATCGTCAAGAAAGTTTTGGACAAGCGCAAAGATGGTGATGCATGCATCTTCTGGAGACATTTTTTCCAGTTGTTCTGTTGGCACAAGCTCGGTGCCTGCGGCTGAGTAAATGTGCTGGGTACAAAAAAGGGCACCCAGCAAAGCCCATACTAAAGTTATTTTTTGCATTGGTGCCCTTTCAAAAATTAGTCTGCGTCTTCATTGAAAATTTTTCTCATGCTATCGCGAATATCGAGTGTCCAGCGTTGAATCAGGTCCAGAGCAGCATCTTTTGATTCGCAATCTTTTCCCTGGGCTTGAAGTTTTTTGCGTAAATTGTTTTTGTAAGCAATAAATCTTTGCGCCTTTTCAGGAAAATACTGAGCAAAAATATAAAAATAAATCAGGTCTACTTGGCAAGGTTGTGGATAAGCATCAGTTCTTACATGCAGATGATCTTGAAATTTACTTGCCGGTAGTATGACTTTTTCAAAAATATCGTCATAGCGATCTAGTTTGCTGCACAAATTACGAGCGTGAACGTTTATTGCTTTGTGTATCGCCTGGTCGAGGCGAAACAAAATGTTTGGCGCTGTTTCTAGGTTAATTTCTTGGCGATTTATTTGGAGCTCACTGAGTACCAAAAGCTCTGCGTCAAAAGATTGAAAAGGCCTCGCGTCTGCAGCTGCATGCAAACGTGTTTCAAAAGCACACGTACTCAGAGCAACGGTAAACGCAAAGAAAAGAAATTTCTTCATGCTGTTATCTCCTTAAAATGGTGTTAAATGAGGTAATAATATGCTCAGTAAAAATTTTAACCATCTCAACCGCTTGTTGCGGCGTAACAATTTTTTGTTGTGCTAATTCTTGTTTTGCGCGGTCTGTCACTTCACTCAGTTTAACTTTGTCTTCAGCGCTAACCATTTTGAGCGGCCGCGTAAACTGATAATAATTCATATCAAAGCTGGTGATGCACGATTGCACAATTGATTCTGCGAGCAGCGCTTCGTTTTCTGGTTCCGGGTTTTTTTTGTACGGCATAAAAACTTGTGCCGAGGCAATAATTTCGTCAGAAATGGTTTGGAGTGTACCCACAATGTGCTCGCAGGCCGATGTGTTAGTTTGTGGTGCTGGCTCGTTTGAAAATGCTCTGCTATTCAATAAAATTATCATTATAAGAGCATAATATTTTTTCATGTTTTACTCACGTTTCGTTTGATGGTTTATGTGTACTGTACAATAATTCATAACCAAAAAAATTCAAAGATATTTCTACTTTTGGTCAGAAAAATAAAAAGTGTTGCATCATGTTCAAGCGCCATGCAAAACTAGCGCGGTGGTAGGTAATCGTGCCAAAAAAAAGGAGAAATTAGTGAAATCACAAAAAGCGTTTACGTTAATTGAACTGATGATAGTCATGGCCATTATGGCCTTTTTGGCAGGCATTGCCGTGCCACAATATTTTCAATATCAGTTGCGTGCTCGCCAGGCAGAAGCCGGCATGATTTTGGCATCGCTGCACACGGCCCAGCAGGCTTATTTTGCAGAAAACGGTAAGTATACTTCGGTACTCAACGGTGATCAGGGACTAGGTTGGAAGCCAGAAGGTTATCGTGGTGGCGGTGCTGATGAAAACTTTTATTATACGTACGGTTTTAATGTTCCTGGCGCGCAGGAAGGCGTTCATTATTTTACCGGCAAGCTGTGTGCATCGCGTGACAGTTTGGGGCAAACGTATGCCGACCAGACCGGCTTTGTTGCCAAAGCAGCAGCAGATTTGCGCGGCAAAAATAATGTTGATGTGTGGCAGATTGATGAGTCACGCAAGATTAGTCATGTGCAGAATGGGGTTTGATTTTTTTGTCCGTTCGTTTAAACCCTTCGACTCTTCGAGACAGAACTCTGCGAGTTCTTCCTCAGGGCAGGCGGGAAGAGCCTTTAGCTCTGAGCTTTGCCGAAGAGTCAGGGCGAACGGGGAATGCGTTAATGGCATTTTGTTTCTTGAGCTTCATTTTGTTTTGTGAGGCTAAAAAAGTGATTACCATCTTCATTTCGAATTGTTCATTTCTTCGCCGTTCGTCCTGAGCTTGTCGAAGGATTTGAACGGCACTAAAAAAACAAGCGTACCAACGGCTCTTTAAAGAAATAAAAAATAATAGCGCCCAAAGACAAAAAAGGGCCAAACGGAATGCGTGTTGCGCGATTTTTGTGAGCCAACACAAGATAGAAGTTGCCAAAAATAATACCGGCAAACGAGCCAACCATGAGCGCAACCCACACAGCAAGCGGTCCCAAAAAAGCGCCAATAAAACCAAGTAGTTCCATGTCTCCTACGCCCATACCTTCTTTTTTCTTAACCGCTCTAAAAATAGTGGCAGTCAGCCACAAGCAGCCATAGCCCGCTACAGCGCCAACAATACTTTGGGCGCCAGAAATGGTAAGCAGATTGCTGTACGCAAGTGCAACGCCAACAGGAATGAGCCACAGGGTTACCGCCTGTGGAATAACCATGGCAAACAGATCAGTAGCGCTAGAAAATAGTAAACAAGAAAAAAAGATGCCATAAATAATCAGTTCAGAAATTTGGTGTGTTTCAAGTGCGAGCACGGGCCAGGTTTGCGTCAGTTGAGAAATGTGTATAAGTAGGCCCGTGAACACAACGCCAGAAAGTAACTCGATAAATGGATAAACATATGAAATTGAAGCCGGACAGTGCAAGCACTTACCGCGCAACACAAGCCAAGAAATGACCGGAAGATTGGCATACCACTCAATAACATGATCGCAAGTTGGGCAGTGTGAGCGGCGGCGTAAAAATTTTTTATCACAAGCGATACGATAAGCACTGGCGCATAAAAAAGAGCCCCACGCCAGGGATGCTAAAACCCACAGGGTAAGAAAAAATAGCGTGGTCATGTTGCTCCCTTGAGCCCAGCTTTAATTAAATCGTGCACATGTACCAGCCCGCATACTTTGTTGTCATCAACAACTACCAGTGAGGTAATGTTGCTGTCTTCCATAATCATCAGCGCATCTTGTGCTGGTTGGCTGGAAGAAATGGTTTTGGGGTTCATAGTCATAATTGCCAACGCTGTTTGTTCAAATACCGCAGGGCCTTGTTTGCAGGCGCGTCGCAAGTCGCCATCGGTAATAATGCCCAAAAGTTTTTGTGCTCCATCAACCACAATACCAACGCCCAATTTTTTTGCGGTGATGGTGAGCAAGAGATCTTGAAATGAATCATCGGGCTTAATTAACGGCAGTGCACTTTCTGAGTACATGAGCGCCTGAACAGTGAGGAGCAATTTTTTACCCAGCGCGCCAGCAGGGTGCACGCGTGCAAAGTCGTGCTTACCAAAATTTTTGCATTTGCTTACCGCAATTGCTACGGCATCGCCAAAGGCTAGCATGAGTGTTGAGCTGCTCGAGGGTGCCAGGCCCATATGGCAAGCTTCTTGGTCAAATGGTAGCTGTACTACCAAATCTGCCTTGCGGCTGAGTACGCCAAGATCGCAACACCACAATGTTGCGGGCAGGTTGTTGCTGTGCAAAAACCTAAAGATATGTTCAAGTTCAACGCCGGTGCCGCTTTTAGAAAGGGCGATAAAAAGATCGTTGGGTTGAATCATGCCCAAGTCGCCGTGCAAAGCATCGTTGGGGTGCAAAAAAAAAGCGGGAGTTCCTAAGCTTGCAAAGGTTGACGCTAGTTTTTGGCCAACCAAGCCAGACTTACCACTTCCCGAGAAAATAACTTTTCCTGAAACGTGTGCAATGCGCTGCACTAATTGAATTGCCGTTGCTGGCAGATGACGTAAAAGAAACTGAATACTGGTTGCTTCTGCTGTCAAGACGCGGACCAGTTCGTGCTCAATGAGCGAAGGATTAAGGGGTGTTGATGTGCGAGGGCTTGCTGCCTGTTCGCTCAGCATCCTATCTCCAGTTATTGGTTACGCTTGTTCCTGCTCTTCTGGATGTTGTTCGTCGTAATCGTCCAAAGAAGTCTGAACCTTATCAAGAAGCTCGTTAATCTTGAGTACCTTTTCTTGCTTTTCATCAAACAAGAAAATTAAGCTCGGCGTATATTTGCCGTGCATAACTTTGGCAAGAGCGGTACGCATTGATGGCTTATACAATTTAAGCCGGTCAAGAGCTTTATTGAACATTGCCTGTGCAGCTGCTTTAAAATCTTCTACTTTTGGGTCTGGGTAAGCAGCAAAGTAAATATAGCAGATACCATTGTCGGCTGAAAGCTCAACTCTGGTTATAAAGACTGCGGCAACGTCTGGCTCTTCTCGGCCAAGTGCGTGGACTAAGGTAGAGATTTCACGAAGTAAGAAAGATTTTTTTTGTTCTTTTTTACGCTCGTTTGGTTTTCGTTCATTCACAGACAGCTACTCAATATTCGCTAAAAAAGCGTGCTAAGAGACTAGGAGCTCAGTAATTCAATATTTTTCAGGATGCCGTTCTTAATGGCACGCATGAGGCGTTTACGCTTTTTTTGCGTGGTTGGCTCAAAGTACACTTGGCGCTTCATATCACGCACAACGCCTTCGCGTTCAATTTTCTTTTTGAGCTGTTTAAGACTTTTTTCAAGATTACCTTGAACCTGAATTTCGATGTTAAACGTTTTTTTTGCCATACGTCTCTAACGCCGCCTTTCAATTAAAGAAGAGGGTTAAACTTTTTGAATTCTACCCTCAATTTTACGTGATTTTCATCAGTTTGTCAATCTAAAGTCCCGATTCAATTAATTGGGCAATGAGGTGACGTGGAGCGGGTATTGCCATTAGAACCTGGCAATAAATGAACCAAGCAAGGTGGTAGGGCGATAGGTTCTAACGCCTTCAATGGTGCCCTGAACCCCCACGCCAAGAGAGCAATATTGGTTCATGGCATATTCCAGGCTGGCGTTGAAATTTTGAATTTTCCAGGCCGAGCGCTTTTCAAGCTCGCCAGGCAAGAACTTGGCTTTACGGGTTGCATTAGCTTCTATAACTCTAATACTGTCACGCGCGTGCTCGGTATAAACGTAGTCGCAGTAAAAAGAGAAATCTTTTACAAAGTTGTCGGCTTTGAGCGAAGCATTAACATACCACACAGCCCCTGGTTTGCGGTTGATGGTGGTGGTCCAGGGAATAATACCAACTTGGTAGATGCTGGTTGGCACGCGCTGGCCCGTGAGCTCTTTAGAGCCGTAAAAGGCTACGCCGCCGCCAAAACTGACTTGCATCATTTCAGGAAAATCACATGAAATGGTTGCTTCAACGGTGCCGCCGGTAAAACCATCGTTACCGGTAGAAATGGTAAATGGTTGGTTGGCATCAATTTCTTGGCCAAACGGCAACCATACGCCAACTGAAATATGTGGCGCAACGGTAAATATGTTGTCGTCAGCGCCCTTAATTTTTATTGGTGCTGTCCAATAGACGCTTACGTGCATATCTTCAGGCTCTGTGCGGCGTTGTTCGCACAAATTTAAGCCCAGTTCTTTGGCAATCAAGAGCATGCTGCTTTTTGATAAAAGCTTGTCGAATAAGTCTTTGGCAAAGGTTTGGTCAATTGTTATAACGGGGCTGGCGCCACTTTCGGTTGGTGGTGGAGTATTTTTAAGTGTGTCATCAATAATTGAATCGAGAGCAAACGCAGGTACTTGCTTGTAGGCAGCAACGCCTGCCTTAATGGCAATGCCAAGACCAAAGGCAAAGTCATACCCAAAGCGGCCGCGCAGGCCAAGTTTTTCGTACTCAATGTGGACTTCATTGTAGGTGCCAATTTCGTCAATTTGGCCGTTTTCAAGATCGAAATTTTGTTCAAGTGTAAAATTTTTGAAAAGAACGGTAGGAGGTGTTGATATCGTGCTATTGGCGTAGCCCGAATTTTGGCCCGTCAATCCGTTAACAACAACACGTGCTGCTTGGAGCGTGGGGGTAGTGACACCCGTTGGTCGCGCGTCATTGTAAAATAGTGCAAACATGTTCCAGCGGCCCAACATGTTGCCAGTGGCTACTTTGTTGCGATTGCCCGTTTTGTTGCCGCTGCCTGCTTGGCTGGCGCTGGCGGTGTGTTGGTAAAACGGAGAAATGTGCAGGTTGAGTTCGCCATTTTTACGTTCTTTATAATATTTATCGGTGCCCATGATTGTGTGAATGATTGCTGGATCTTGCACGTTGAGCATTGGTAGTGACAGGCAGTATTGATTTATAAAAATAATGGAACCAATGAGTACGATGAGAAAAGGTGATTTTTTTTGATTTGGCAGGTTCATGAACATCCTTTTTTCGTTCTGGTCAGGGTTTTGAGAAAATACTTCTGTGTTATAGCACTAATTATATTCAAGCGTCAAGGAGTCAACGAATGTTGTTCGTGACAGGCTGTAATGCGCATTCATTTGCTTAAAAAAAGAAGAAAAATAGTGTAGGATTAATGTTTCGCACTGTATGCTTGGTGCGGGCCGTTCAAGATCCTTCGACCCTTCGACAAGCTCAGGGCGGGCGGAGAGGGCGAACGGCCGAATAATATTGTTGAATTGATTGTTTTAAATCCTGGGCACCCCGAGCTCCCGTATGTCCTGAGCTTGTCGAAGGACGAAGGGTTTTAGCGGGAACAAAAAAGATAAAAGCATATGAACACACAGTTTGATGTAATAGTTATTGGTGGTGGCCACGCCGGTGTTGAAGCCGCGTACGCTGCTGCAAAAATGGGTTCTAAAACAGCACTCGTCACGCTTGATGCAAACAAAATTGCAACCATGCCGTGCAACCCTTCAATTGGCGGTTTGGGCAAAGGGCACATCGTGTACGAAGTCAGTGCGCTTGGCGGGCTCATGCCACAACTTGCATCAAAAACGTATTTGCAAGCGCGCATGCTCAACACCAGTAAAGGGCCGGCCGTGCAAGGCTTGCGTTTACAAATCGACAAATATGCTTACAGTCGTGCCGCAAAAGAAATGCTTTCACAGGTAAAAAATTTAACCATCGTTTCAATTATGGCGCAAGAAATTATGACCGAAGATGTTGACGGCAAACGTCGCATCACTGGCGTGCGCGCAGCAGATGGTACTGAATTAACAGCGCCATGCGTGGTGGTAACCACCGGTACGTTCATGAGCGGGCTGGTGCACATTGGTCTTACGCGTTACAAAGCGGGCAGACGTGGTGAAGCAGCATCGTACGGTCTTTCAGAATCTATTGCACACGCGATGGGCGTAAAGGTTGGTCGTTTAAAAACCGGCACGCCGCCGCGCATTGAACGTGCGAGCATTGATTTTTCAAAGCTTGAAGAGCAGCCGCCGCAAA
Source organism: Candidatus Babeliales bacterium (assembly GCA_019749895.1). Classification (NCBI taxonomy): domain Bacteria; class Candidatus Babeliae; order Candidatus Babeliales; species Candidatus Babeliales bacterium. The sequence continues at coordinate 93,190 of JAIEPG010000001.1, forward strand.
AATTAGATTATCTTTATCAGTTTGAGCACGAAGAAGTAGTTGACCAAATGCCGTGCTACATTGCGCAAACCAATGAAACTACACATCAGCACATTCGCGACAACTTACATCTTTCTGCCATGTATTCTGGCAACATTAAAGGTCGCGGTCCGCGCTATTGCCCATCAATTGAAGACAAAATTGGGCGCTTCCCTGACAAAAATACGCATCACGTTTTTGTTGAACCAGAAAGCAAAGAGGTTGACGAAATCTATCCCGCCGGCCTTTCAACATCGCTTCCGCTTGATGTGCAAGAAGCGTACATTCGCAGCATGGAAGGTTTTGAAAACGCGGTCATTAGCAAATGTGGCTACGCAATTGAATATGACTTTATTCAACCAAACAATTTAACGCACGCGTTGGAAGCCAAAACGGTTGAGGGGTTATTTCTTGCAGGCCAGCTCAATGGCACCACCGGCTACGAAGAAGCGGCAGGGCAAGGAATTATTGCCGGCATTAATGCGCATTTGCGCCGCACTGGTCAGCCGCCATTTATTTTGAATCGGCACGAAAGTTATATCGGCGTTATGATTGACGATATGGTAACGCTGGGCGTTGATGAGCCGTATCGCATGTTTACCTCGCGCGCCGAGCGCCGCTTGTTGCTGCGTCAAGACAATGTCTTTTTGCGCATCATGCCGTATGCTCACAAGCTTGGTTTAATTGATAATGAACTCTTTGCGCGCTTCCAAGCAGAACGCGATGTTATTAAAAAAAGTGTGAGTTTAATTCGTGGTGCGGGCAGCACCAGTCAGCTGTTCAAAGCATTTCAGGTTGTTGAGTTTACTGATGCCGCGCAGGCGCACGCGCGTGCATTGCTCGAGTACGCGTTGCAAGAAAAAGAGATACCAAGTGCTGCTCTTTCAAGCCGCGCCTTGTTGGGCGTGCATGCCGAAATTCGTTATGAAGGGTACTTGCGCAAAGAAGAGCTAGAAGTAGAAAAGGCCCTGCGTTACCAGGGCCTCGAGATTCCTACCGCGTTAGATTTTCGCAAAATTTCCGGCCTTAATGCCGAGATGCAAGAAAAGTTAGTGCGCTATCAACCTAAAAACATTGCGCAAGCTCAGCTGATTCCGGGCATAACGCCTGCAGCCATTTCGCTGCTGATCTTTAGCGTGCGCAAGGGTTAGATTTTTACTTTCCTGCCATCTCGTCAATAAGATTTAAAAAGCTGTCGGCTTGTGGGCGTTTAAACTTTTGGTTAGTGTTATTCCATTCCTTAAACTTAGTTGCCCACTGCTGCATGTTTTCTGCATCTTCCAGTTCGCGTATCTTAAAGAAAAGATTTCTGCGGTGTTGTATGCTGCTTGCTATTTCGTTGAGTGTCTCATTGCTTGGTAGTTTTATATCGTTAATAAAGGTACTCAAATTTTCAATAACGTTTTCTGGTGTTTCGCTGCTAGAAGCTGCTGGCTTGTCTGCTGGTCGTTGTGCTGGTTTTAAGCCGCTCGTGCTACCCATGCCAGGAAGCTGAATTTTACCTGGTTTGCCGCCTCCAAACATGCTTTGTCCGCCAAAGACTGGCTTTTTAGCTTGTTGAATAGCATTTTTTGCCACGTGCAAAGATTCTTGAATATCGTTGAGATACTTTTTGTTTTTGTCGGTGTTGGAAGATTTCTTTAATTTATCAAATTTCTTTGATGCGCGTGCATAAGAATTATGAACGGTTTTTTCTGCTGATTCATGCTTGCTAAGTTTTTGCGACAAGCCATTAAGATACGAATCAAAGTCATTTTTTACTTGGGTAAATTCATTGAAAGCAGTTTCTGCCTGCTGCCTAGTTTCGTCTGCTTCTTTTTCTGGCGTCTTGCTATCTTTGCCTTTGCGAGGCTTTCTTGTTGGAAGTTTTCTGCCTTTTGCTCCGCCAACGCGCGTAACGCCTGTTGGTGTTTTTACGTGTGTTCCAGCAACTTCTTCTGGTGTTTTTGTTTGCTCAGCGTTGGCAGCTGCATCGGCTGCAGCTTGTGCTGCTAAACGTTCTTCTTCATCTTTTTTCTGTTGTGCTTCTTGTGTTGCTCGTTGTGCCGCCTCAGCTTTTTCATATGCTTCGCGTGCTGTTGCTAGCGCGTCTTTGGCACTTCTTTCAGCCTTTTGTGTGGCGGTACCAAATCTTAAAACGTAATCTGGCTTGCCAAAATTAGCTGTGTCTGCGGCTACAGCAGCGTCAATAGCTTGTTGTGCTTGGTTGAGTGCGTTTTGAACCGTTGTATCAGCATCAAGGCCAGTAAATGCTTTTGCTTGGGCAAGTATAGTTTTTGCGCCATCAATTTTTTTTAAGCCGTACGTGCGTAATTGTTCATTGTTTGCGCGTTGCGCTTGCTCGGCGGCAGCTTTAGCTTTTTCTAACGCTTCTTGGGCTGCTTTTTTAGCAGCTTCTTCAATAGCTGCTTTTTCACGCGCCTCAGCCTCTTTTTTCTTTTGTTCTGCCATGGCTGCTTTTTGGGCGGCATCGCGTTGTTTACGTTCAGCTTCTTCTTGCGCGGCTCGTTGAGCGCTATTTGCAACATTCAATGCTTTTTGTGCGCTTAATAGTGCTGTTCGCGAGCGTGACAAGTAGCGTGCCGGTTCGTCTTGTACTGCACGAGCAGCATCAAGATCAGTGAGTGCTTGTGATATGGCGCTTCTACTCTCTTCGTTTACTTCTTTAACGGCTTGTGCTTGCTTGTAGAGAACTTCGGCGTCTGCAATATTTTCGCGTGCGTGTTGTTTTTGGCGTTCTTGGCGTTTAGCAAATACTGCTTTGAGTGCTGCAGATGCTTTTTCTTCGTGAGCGGCTTGCGCAGCGGCAGCTTCGGCCGCTAATAATGCTTCTTCATCTTTTTTACGTTGTTCTTCTTGTGCAGCTTTTTCTTCAGCTTCAGCTTTTTCATATGCTTTGCGTGCTGTTTCTAGTGCAGTCTTGGCAGCCGTCATTGCGTTGTAGGTTGCCATTGAGTAGCGGAATGCAGGGAGTGTTGTTTGTGATGCTGCAGCCGCGTCAATAATTTTTTGTGTTGAGGTAAGCGCTTCTTGCACCGCTGTGTTAGCTTCAAGACCGGTAAATGCTTTTGCTTGTGCCAATGTGCTGCGTGCGCTATTGAGTTGTACATTTGCTTGCTGTATTGCCTCAGCATCTTTTGTCTTTTGTGCTGCTTCTGCTGCTGCTTTCGCTTTTTCTGCCTTTTCTGCAGCTAGTTTTTTAGCAGCAGCTTCTTGTTCTGCCTTCGCTATGTTTTCAGCATCTTTGCGTTGTTGTTCTGCCAAAAGAGCTGCAGCTTCTGCTGCTTTTTGTCGGCGTTCAGCTTCTACCTCAGCAGATTTTTGGGCGCCGTTTGCTTCATTCAAAGCTTTTTGAGCGCGTAAAATTGCCACGCGTGATTTGGAGAGAGCGTCTGCCGGTTTGAGTGTAGCAACACCTGCCTGATCTAGAGCCTTTTGTGCTTCGGCAATTGCTGCTGTGCTATCTTCATCTTTTTCGATAACTGCTTTTGCTTGGTTTAATATTACTTGCGCATCGTTAATATTTTCAAGCGCGTGTTGTTTTTGGCGCTCTTGGCGTTTGCGAAATGCCGCTTGAATAGTTGTTGCAGCGTTTTCTCTATCTTCGCGCTCTTGTTCTTCCAGCTGTTGGCGTTCTTCTTCTTGACGGCGCTCTTCTTCTTCTTGCTCTTCTTGCTCTGCCTTTTGATCAGCGGCAATTTGTGTGGCAGTTTCTAAGGCGCTTTGTGCAGCAACTTTTGCTTCCTGTGCTTTGTCTAAAAAGTCTTGTGCGTCGTCGTCTTCTTCAAGTGATTCAGCTTCTTCAATCATGGTTTGTGCGCTGTTCAAGTCGTCTTGAACTTCTGCATTGCTTTCAAGGTCTTCAATTGCTTGTGCCTGCGCAAGCGTGCTTTTTGCGCCTTCCAAGGTTGTTGCTGCTTCGTGTCTGATAGCTTCTTGTTCTGCAGCGGCTTTGTCGGCAGCTGCTTTGGCTGCGCGGTCGGCTTCTTCTTTGGCTTTTTTAGCTTCAGCGGCAGCAGCTTCAGTTTTCAGCCGTTCAGCTTCTACTCGTTTTTGTTCGGCTTGAGCAGCTGCTTCTTGTTCGCGAGCTTCTGCTTCTTGAGCAGCTTTTGCTGCAGCGTTTTTAGCGTCTTGGGCTGCTTTTTCAGCAGCAGCTTGAGCTGCATTTTCAGCGTCTAGCTTTGCTTGCGCCGCTGCATCTGCCGCAGCTTGAGCTTTTTTATCATGAGCTTTGTGTTTCTTGCCGCGTTTTTTTTCATGTTTTTTGTGCTTGTCGCTTTTTTTTAGTTTGCCTTTTTTTCCATGGGCAAGTTTTTTATGTTTGAGTTTTCCATGCTTAAGGTGGACTTTTTTAGATTCTTTCTTGTTTTTCAACGCGCGTTTTTCTTGCTTGCGTAGCGACTTCTTTATTTTTTGTCCATCTGCTTCATCTTCTGGTTCTGCTTCTTTTGTGCTGGCAGATTTATTGGTTATCTCTTCAGTTTCGTCGCTTTCTTCTTCATCCTCAGCGGTTACTTGCTGTGCTGTTTGGGTTTTTGGTGTTTCAACATCTTCAGCTTTTTTTGCTTGGCGTGCTGCCTGTTTTTTGTGCTTTTTGGCAGCGCGTTGTGCTTGCTTCTTTTTTCGTTTGCCTTGGTTTTTACGATGTTTGGTTTGTGGTTGTTCAACGGTGCGGTCAGCTTTTTTTGCGAATCGTTTTTTGGTGGCTTGCTTTGGCCCTTCGTCGGCATCGCTTTCTGAGTCTTCGTTTTCCCAAGCTTGTCTTGTTGGGATCATTGCTGCGCGCCTGCTGCCGCGCAAACGGCCTGATTGTGTTGTTGGTGAGTCTTCAGCACTCTGTGCTATTCCTGCAACAAACAGAGCGATTATCAAAAAACAGCGCACAAATTTGGTAACATTCATTCTCAATCTCCCGCTTTTTTTCCTAACGGCTATTTTTACACTACTTTTTTTAAGGTAATTGAAGTGGTGGGGGGGTGTGCAAGGAAACGGTAAAAAATGGGAAAAGGCTCTGGGTTACCAGAGCCTTAATATTTCTGTTGTGTTAAATTTTTTAAAAAAATGTCTTTTTTATATCTTAGGATAAATCTGGCGGAGTACCACCAGCTTTTGTGAATTCGCTTACAACTTTGTCATATTCTTTTTTAAGATCAGTAAGTGCCCTCTTTTGTGCTACTGGACCTTTAAGAGCAGCTGAATCTTTTGGATTATTTTGAGTGAGTTCTAGTTTTTCATATAAACTTTGTGCGGTGTCTATTGCTGGCAAGACTATTTTCCCTGCTGGGCTAAACTTTGTAAGTGGTTTCGGAAAAGTTCTTTTCATTGTTTTCATGGCTTCAAGGTGTGTTTGTGCTGCAGTAACTATTTTTGGTAATTCTTCAGCAGCGGCTTTGTTTTTTTCTGCTATTTTTGCTGCTTGTTCTTTTCTTGCGTGCTCATTATCTGCAGCTATTTTTGCATGCGCAAGAATAGGCTTTATTTCATTCAAAAGAGCCTGCTTGCCAGTTACGTCATCATCTGCCTGCAATGCAGCAAGTTTTTGCTTTGCTTGTGTGAGCAGCTCCTGAATTTCAAGAGTTGTATTGGCGCCGTCTGAAATTGCGTTTATTTGAGTAACAACTGATTGCGCTTCATTAGTAATTGCTTGCTTTTCTTGTTCTGAAGTTTTTGTAGCTTGTTGGCCTGGTTTTTGTGCTCTTCTTGAAGGAGGTCTTCTTGTTGTTGATTTTATTCTTGCGCGCCCTTTCGTTGGCCCAACAAGTTTTTCTAAATCTGATGTTGGTATCTCTAGTTTTGTTTGTCCTTGAGCCGCCAGTGCCGCTTTTTCTGCCGCTTCTTCATCGGCCTCTTTTTTAGTTGCTTTGGCAAATTCAAGAGCGTGCTTAGCTGCTTCTTCAGCCTTTGTGGCTTCTTCCAAAAAGCTTTGTGCATCGGCAGATGTTGCATCGGTTGCTGTTTCAATTGCAAGTTTTGCTGCTTCAATAGTGCCTGGGACGTTTGGATTGCTTTCAAGTCCTTCGATTAATTTTGCTTGCTCAAGTGTTGCTTGTGCGCTTGCTAATTTTTCACTCGCTGCTTTTTTAGCTGCAAGTTGTTTTCGTGTTAAGAAACCGCGAAAAGTTTTTTGAATAGTCGTTGCTGCTCCGGGTTGTTTTTCGTGTGCGGCTTGCGCATGCTCTGCCGTATTCTTTGCCTCGGTTGCTTTACGACGCGCCTCGCCTGCAAGGGCCAAGCGATTTGTTTTGGTGCTTTCTGCTGTCTGAATAGCTTTTTCTGCTGCAGCAATTGACGTTTTAACTTGATCGTTATCTTGAACGTCAGAAAAATTTTTGGCTTGCGCAAGCAACTTTTGTGCCTTAGACAATCTTCTTGCTATTTCTTGTTTAGTTTTTGTTGCTTTTGCTTTAAAATCGAAAGCTGGTGATGTTGATTCCTCGCCTTCTTCAAGAGATTTTCCTGGTGTTGTTGGCTTTGGAAGTTTTGTTAGAGAAGGTGTTTTAGCTAATTGATGTTTCTTTTTCTTCTTTTTATGAGTAGTTGGTGGCGTGCTTGGTGTCGGTGGCACACTCGCGCCAGCACCGTCTCCCGAAGTGCCGGTAACGGTTTTCTTTGGCTTCTTTAATTTTTTGTGTGCAGCTTTTGCTTCTTCAGCTGCTTGTTTTAATTTTGTTGCTTCAGCTTGGGCAGTATCTGCAGCAGTTTTGTCCTCTGTAGCTTTTTGAGCGGCTGCAGCACTTGCGGTTGTTGCGCTGTTCAACGCCGCCTGTGCAGCACCAAAGGCAGCTTGTGCTGTTTGTTGCGCCGTTTGAGCATCATCTCTTTCTTGTGTTGCAGTATCTACTGCTGCTTGAGCTAACGTTTGTGCCGCTTTAGCAGCAGTAACTGCATCTTGCAATGCTTTTTTATTGTCTACAGCAGTTGCAGCTTTGGCAGGCATTGGAACGCCCGTTTGCAAGCTGTGTAGTGCTTGGCCAAGGTGCGCAAGTTTTGATTTTAAGGTGGTAAGGCTTTGTTCGAGTTGCTTGAGTGGCGTGCCGCCGACAATAACTGGTGGTGAAACTGGAGCTCCGGTTGGTGGGTTTGCAAGATCATTCTCTGCCGCTGTAACTTTGTCTTTTGCTTCATTCAAAGCTGTTTGAGCTTTGGCGAGAGCGGTTTCTTTTTCTGTAAATTTTGCTTTTGCTTGGTCGAGGGCTGTTTTCCTTGCTTCTAAATCTTCTTGCAGAGGTGCAATCGTGGCAGCGGCGGCATCGGCAGCTTGTTGGCTGGTTTTTGCTACTGTTTGAAGTTGAGTGGCTTCTTCTTGAAGTTGAGTGGCTTCTTCGCGGGCGGTTTTAGCTTCAGTGGCTGCTTCAGTTGCTGCTTTTTTTGCCTTTAGTTTTTCTGATTTTTTGCGAGTTTGCCTTGCTCGAAAAGCTTTTTGAATTTTTTTTGCTGCGGCTTTTTTCTTTTTCTTTTCAGTGCTTTCTGGTGTTGGTGTGACGGTTACGCCAAGTGCTCTGGTGATGGTGTTATTGCGGGATGAGTAGGCTTGTTGACTCAACGCTTCCTTCAACTGCTTAATCCATTGCGAGAGCTTTGGAATTTCAGTTGTCACTTTCGATGTTCCGATGCCAGTTGTAACGGTTACTTTTTGTTTGAGTGCTGGATAGTATTGTCGTAGTTTTGTAAGTTTTTGAAGATTTAAAAAGACATTGAGAGCTTCTTGGAAATCGTTTGAATTCATCGTGGCAAATTGTTTGTGCGTTGTAAGATCTTCTCTAAAAGTATTCATTTTATTTTTAAAAAGGTCTTGTGGTGGAATAAATCCAGTACTGGCATTCGCTGCTAAAAACTGACTAACGGCTTCTTCAAAATTATCTTTATTTTCTATCTTTTCTTTTTTGAGTTCATCTGCGATTGTGTTAATTGCGGTGGCAGGGTTGGCATTGTAGCCTTCAAAAATTTCTTCAACGGTTGGTTCTGCTGGTGGCGGTGGAGTTGGTGTGGTTAGCGGTGTTTCTTCTTTTTCTTCTTCGCTTTGAGTTTTTTCTTCGCTTTCAGGTTCATCATCGCCAGAGCTGTTCGAACTTTCAGAACTATCTGAATCGCTTGATGCTTCGGATGTTTCCGTAGTACTTTGCTTGCTAGATTCATCATCAGAAGTTGGTGGTGTTGAAAGTGGAGAAGAAGATGTATTATCATCATTTGAATTGCTATCAGATGGCGGGGTCGGCAAGGGTGAAGAAGGCGGTGTGGTGATCGGTGATGAAGGCGGTGTTGATGCGGAGGCTAAATTTTTAAGTTCTGTCAAAACTTTGGGCATGAGCGCTTCTCTAATATGCTCTGTTTTTAGTTTAACAGCATTGTCTTTCAGTGCACTCAGAAAAACATTGACGAGTGCTTGAAGAAATAGGCTGATCGCGTATGTTTTTTTTTCTAGAATACTGATGTTTGGTGTAGCGTTTCTGAATTTTTGAGTGATTGTTGCATCAGACAGAACTGTGACTAAGTTGCTAATTTGTTGCCAAGTCAGATCGGCTCTATTCTGAACATTAAGTATTCCTCGCGGCTTTATTGTGAGCTTTTCGATAAGTGATTGCAGAAAGTTCTGTAAATCATTTTTGGAAGATGTTGAAAAATCGTTTGAATAAGTTGTTCCTGAAGAAAAGAAGCCGCCGCCGTAGGTGTTTTTGTCACTGAAGGTATCTGTTGCAAGAGCTTTAAAAAAAGGGTCCCAATCTTTGTCACTTGCCGCCCCCTGCGCCACGCCAAAAAAGCAGGCAATCGCCATCACCAAACAGCGCACAAATTTAATACCATTCATTCTTTATCTCCCGCATTTTTTTAACGGCACAAAAAATTACTTTTTTTAAAGCTAGTTGAAGGGGGGTGGGGATTTGAAGAAAATTGAGAAAAGAGGGGAGGAAGGGCTTAAGTGCTGAGTTTTTTGTCTGAAGAAGTTGGGAGCAACTGCTATCTTGCAGCTGCTCCCAACCAAATTTTGAGATGGTAAGAACTTAGTGTGGCAAGCCGTTCAAGGCCGTTGCCAACGTTGCCAATTTTGTTTTGAGGGCGGTGAGGCTGGCGGTGAGTTGGTCGAGGGGGGTTGCTGGGGTTGATTTTGCGGTTAGTTTATCTAATGTTTCTGCTATGAGGATTTTATAGTCTTTTTCTGCATAGGGTTTGCCGTGTGCAGTAGGAAAGTTAGTAAAGAATGTATGTAAGTTTGTTACAAAAGTTATAAAAGGCACACTATACTTCTTGGTATCCTTCTGAAAGCTAAATTTCTCAGAAAATGCTTCGCCGGCTAATCCTCGCAACTGTAGAGTTTTGTCAAGATTCATAAAGAGATTAGTTCTGTTGATCACTGACTGAGGTTCCATATTCTTGTCAAACTCTCTGAGCCGTTCGCGTTCATCAGAGAGAAGGGTTTGAAAAGCCAATTGTTTTTCTGCGGCTGTTTTTCCTGTAAGAGGTACCGGTACGCCAAGGACCTTTTTGGGTGGTATGTCTGTTGTCAAATAGGTATTTCCGGCTTGGTCTATGTTTGCTAACTTTTCTGGCGTATGTGGTTGTCTTAAAGTGTTAATGATAGCTACCTCTGAGTCAAATGTTGTCCCTGCCGCCCCGTACCCATTCCCTACCGCAAAAAATAACCCAACCAATAAAATCTTAAAAAACTTTTTCTTCATCACAAACCCTTTCTACCTATTCATAACACAACCAGAGCAAAAAAATGACATTAAAAATGATGCTAAATACTTTCTTTTTGAATTGCCAGTCTTGAGAAAAATTTTGCCAAAAATCTCAGACTGAAGGGTTTATTTTGGAAGTTTCTTATTTCTTGAATTACTTGTTCTAAGCTGGCAAACTATGCGCAAGAGCATGGAGCGCCGGCGCGCTTCGAGTAGGAGTTTGAAATATCACGTTTGGGAGGAGAAGGGTAAGCATGAGAAAGCTATTTGTATTTCTTGTATTGTGTGCAATAACTCCAACAAATGCGTGCGCTGTTTCGTGGCAAACACGGTTGCGCAGTGCCTACAAAAAATGTGACATTTCAAAAACTCAGCGTAATGTTTTGCTCGGAACTATTAACAAGTTCATGGGAAAAATAAATATCAAATTAGATCAGCATGCGCTGGTGGCGAGTGCTGTAAGCACTATTCATGCTGGTATTCCATTCCCAGAAGTTCCCGACTTTGCACCCGTTCTTATCGAGTATTTACATCAGCCAGGCACGCCTAGTGGGGCTGTCACATTCAGATCGCTCAAAGCAGTTATTTTTAAGACTATTATCGATTTTTGTACAGAAAACCGGGAAGAAATAAAACGATCACAAGACGTTGTTGCATGGTGCTTGGACGATAGCGATGGCGACGATGATGGTCCTGGAGATGCACAAGATTTTGAACTTGTGTTACGCAATAAATTTGCTCAGCTGACCATTGAGGGGGACGAGTAATGAATAATGTTATAAAAAGAGCGTTAGGTTTTGTAGGGTTGGTAAGTTTGATAGCGTTTTGTGCAATGTCATTGCATGCCGACGGATACCAGGTGGTGCATGATGCGTACAAAAAGCTGGGTATTAACGGTGCAGATATTACCAAACATATTCAGCAGGTGCAGGGTGCCGTGAAAACGTTGGAAGAGATAGCCGAAGCGGGTGACTTAACCGTTGAAATGGTGTGTGGAGCGGTGATGAGCGGGCTGACGTTTACTAAAAGTTTGAACCATGAAAAAAGAAAAAAATTAACGCGTGCCATAACGCGCCATGCTGAGCGATTGCTGGAAGCAAGGTCGTTGGTGACATGCAAAAATATGGTGGTTGAAATTTTATGTGCGCGTTTGGAAGCTTTGCATGGCCAAGTGCTGCGCGACAAAGCGTATGTTCGAGATGCCCGCCCACAACGTCAGCGCACCCGCTGGGAGTTCAAAGCCTACACTGGCACTAGTTATGAAAAAACACGCTTTGGTGCTACAGCTTGTGGTGATGATAGCGAAGATGTAATACGCCAAGAGCTGAGCGATGATGACGATGAGAGATTTTTTAGTGAAGCAGATCCAGATATTGTACGTCTCTACACAACCCCGTCGCACAGAAGTTGGTCGATGGGAGACCTTTTTGATATCGCAGGTTTTCAATAATTTACTCATAAAGCTTAGACAAATCGAAAAAAAACAGCCACACTATTGCCTTGAAAAATAGGTCAGTGTGGTTTGTTTTTTTTTAAAGGAATGATTCTCATGAATTGCATCATGAAGTGCTTGGTTTTATCTTTTTGCCTTTCTGGTTCTGCGTTTGCGGCTTCTTCAGCTCCTCGGCCAAAATTTCTTACTACTGCTTACAAAAAATTGAATATTACTCCTGAGGAGAGTGATGGGCTTTGGGCTGCTATGTGCCAAGCGCTTGAAGACTTGAAAACAAATGGTAAAAATTATCACACGCTTACCGCTGCGGTAATGGCGGGGTTGCCGGTAATTCATCCGTATTTGGACAGAGAAAAGGTTGAGCAGGAAACTGCGCAGCATTTTGCCCAATTTCTTTCGCTCAAAGAGCATTCTGTTGATAACTTAGTTTTTATCTATTTGCGTTCTCTGTTGGGTAAGGCTCGCCCTAAAAAAGTAAGAGTTTTCTCAGATGTTCGAACAAGTGACGAGTTGCCATTGCATCAGTACAAAGGCAAAAGGTTTGATGAGTGTCCGTTCGACGACGACAGTTTTTCTGATTAAGATTTTTCGTAGCCAGTACTAAATAACCAAGAATGTGCTGTATTTGTTGCCCCTTTTGGGCTATACTGACCGTTGGAGAAACTAGACGTTTTTAGTATCAGTTCCAGGTGGTTTATGACAGAGCAGCACATTCCCAATTCTAGCGAGCAGCGCGGCGATTTCTTTGTTCCGGAAGCCTTTTCTTACAAGTCTGAGCGTGGCCTGACCGAAGAGATTGTTCGCACCATTTCGGCTCAAAAAAACGAGCCAGCCTGGATGCTTGAGCTGCGGCTTAAAGCTTTGCAGGAGTTTTTAGAGCGGCCCATGCAAAGTTGGGGCCCCGATCTTTCTGCCTTAAATATCGACGATATTTATTACTATCTTAAGCCGGTTGGCAAGCAAGAACGTACCTGGGACGATGTTCCCGATGATATCAAAAATACATTCGACCGTTTGGGCGTGCCACAAGCCGAACGCCAACATTTGGCCGGCCTGGGCGCTCAGTACGAATCTGAAGTGGTCTATCACAATCTTAAGCAAGAGTGGGTAGACCAGGGCGTTGTATTCTTAGATACCGACTCTGGTTTAAAGCAGTATCCCGATCTTTTCAAAGAATATTTTGGCAAAATTATCCCGTTTAATGACAACAAATTTGCGGCACTCAACACGGCGGTGTGGAGTGGCGGTAGCTTTATTTATGTGCCCAAAGGTGTTCATATCACCGTTCCGCTGCAGGCGTATTTTCGTATCAATGCAGAAAAAATGGGCCAGTTTGAGCGTACGCTCATTATTGCCGACGAAGGTGCCATAGTGAGTTATGTTGAGGGCTGTACCGCCCCAACCTACGTTACCAGCTCGTTGCATTCGGCCGTTGTTGAAATTGTGGCAAGACCTGGCGCGCGTGTGCGGTATTACACCATTCAAAACTGGTCAAAGAATGTGTACAACTTGGTTACCAAGCGTGCGTATGCGTACAAAGATGCGTTTGTGGAATGGATCGACTGCAATTTGGGTAGCGGCATTACCATGAAATATCCAGCAGTTATCTTGAAAGAAGAAGGTGCGCGCGCAGAGATATTGTCGATTGCTATGGCAAACTCGCCCCACCAAATTCAAGATTCTGGTGGTAAAATTTCACACGAAGCGCCTAACACCAGCTCGCGCATTATTTCAAAATCGATTAGTACCAAGGGCGGTCGCTGCAGTTATCGCGGTGCGGTAAAAGTGCCAGCCGGCATGACTAACTGCAAATCGTTTGTGCAATGCGACGCGCTTATTTTAGATTCTGCATCACGAACCGATACGTATCCCTACATCGAAATTAGTGAGCCAGAAGTTGATATTGGCCATGAGGCTTCGGTGAGTAAAATTAGCGAAGATCAATTGTTTTATTTGATGAGCCGCGGGCTTGATGATGCGGCTTCGCGCAATTTGATTGTGAATGGTTTTATTGAGCCGCTGGTCAAAACGCTGCCAATGGAGTTTGCTGTTGAAATGAACCGCTTGATTGAGCTTGAAATGGAAGGCAGTGTGGGATAACTATGACACAAATTATCAAACAATCCGCAACCCTGCGCAATGGCCCGGTTAACCTTTCGTGGATTTTTTCAGATCAGTTGGACGAGGTTCAGGCGCCACCGGTGCCAGCAGAAACACCACGACTTTTTACGGTGCTTATTCCCGACGGAGCTTCAATTGAGGTTACCGATGATCTGCATGAACTTGGTTGGATTAACACTACGCTTGAATTATTAGTTGGTACCAACGCAACGCTTACGTACACGCTCAAAGCAACGCAGGGTATTGAACATGTGTTGAATGGTAGCCAGCTCGTTGTTGATGCAACGGTGCTAAACCGCACCATCAACGTTCGTTTGGTTGGTCAGGGCGCGCGTGCAACAATCCGTTGTTTGTGTTTTGGTTTTGGCAAAAAAACATTCAAATTTAAAACGTTGCAAGACCATCAAGCACCCGACGCTACCAGTAGTTTAGTTATTAAGACGGTGTTGGATGACCAGTCGCAATTAATTTGTCATAACTTAATTAAAGTTCAAAAAAATGCCCAGCGGACCGATGCTGAGCAAGAGAACAAAAATATTTTGCTTGCGCGTGGTGCGCGTGCGGTATCTATCCCCATGCTTGAAATTGAAGCTGACGATGTTCGCTGTCAGCATGGAGCGGCGGTGAGTAGGCTTGATAACGAGCATTTATTTTATTTGCAAAGCCGTGGGCTTGATGTGCAGCAAACGCGCCAGATGTTGATTGAGTCTTTTTTGAGTTAGTTTTGTAGGGCCCTGATCCCTCGTCCTTTGATCCTTCGACAAGCTCAGGACGAACGGACTCGAGATGCGAACGGCAAGTAGTATAGCTACAAATTTGGTGTTTCCTGCGAAGCCCGTTTGCCTTGAGCTTGTCGAACGGGTCGGGCGAAGCGGGATCTGGGAATCCCATGATTATAAAAAAACAAAACTATTCTATCTTTTTTGGTGATATGCACACGTGTCCCGTGCATTACCAATCTCCAGGCTTTCCCCTTTTTTGTGAAAAATTGCGTAGCAAAAATGCGCTGCGTAACATTGTGCTGCTCAAGCAAGTGCACGGTGTTGACGGCATGAGCATTAACGCAACCACGCAGCTGCCCGAGCCGGTTGTACTTTATCCGCAGGACGGTGATTATTTGTTGACCGACCAGGTTGGGGTGGGGCTGGCGGTGCTTACCGCCGACTGCATGCCGGTGGTACTGTGCGATGTGGCCCGCGGTGTGGTTGGCATTGCGCATGCCGGTTGGCGCGGCACGGTAACTGGCGTTGTGGTCAACCTGGTTGAGCATATGCAGCAGGCTTTTGGCTGCCTGCCGAGTCAGTTGCAGGTCTACTTTGGCCCTTCGGCCCGTACCTGCTGCTACCAAGTACAGCCTGACTTTAGACAGTACCTAGAGCCTTTTGCGGGGCACGAGTTACTGCTTGAGCGTGAGGGCAAGCTCTTTTTTGATCAAGCTGCCTGCAACAAGTTCCAGCTGGTTCAAGCTGGCGTCGTGCCTGAAAATATTGATACCTCTCAGCATATTTGTACCATTTGCGACCATCGTTTCCATTCTTTTCGTCGCCAAAAGGCACAGGCTGGTAGGAACGTTTCTGTTGTGTGGCTCCCTTCGAGACGCCCTTCGTAAACTCAGGGCTCCTCAGGGCGAACGGGGGAGCTACAGCAGTATTTTTATGCCAAATTTTTAAGACTTTTGCTCTCTTTCCCGCTCTCCCTGAGGAGCTCAAAGAGCGTCTCGAAGGGTCAATTTCTGTTCGATTAGCAAAGTTCTACCGTAGTGAGGTTGTTGCTTATTATTTGGCACCCTTCTGTGTTATTGACTATTTGCAACTAAATCCTCTATCATAAAAAGTAGTATATTATCGTGGGCGCTTAGTGCCCATTTTTTGGATATTGAGACTTTTGAAAAAGGGGATTTGTTATGAAGGCAGGTATAACAGTGCGCAGTGTGCTGGGCTGGTTATTGGTGCTGGCAGTGCTGATTGCAACAACGGTTGGCTCGGTGCAAGCTGGGCTTGGTTACTATGAGCCGGCAAATTTGAAAGCACTGAAAGCGGCAGGGGCCGAGTTGCATTCGCCTTTGCTGATGCTCATTGACGAGCAGGCTTTGCAGTCCCAATCGAAAGAATATCCTACTGGTGCAGTTGGTAATGTGACGTGGAATTTGACCGCTTCTCTGCAATTGGGTTTTTATCCAATTGTTGTTACCACGTCAATTTTGTACAATTTTTTAACGCGCAAGTATCAGGGAAAGAACAAAAAAAATATGCGCGGAGCAGCTCTTAACCAGTCAGAATGGTCGATGTACGATGTTGTTGGAACGCCGTTATTTTTATTGGTTCCCCGTGTCTACAAAAATATTTATGGCTTTGATCATTTTAAGTCGGAAAATTTTAGAGATTTAACCAAGTTATTGCCGCAAAGAGGTAATGATTATCGGGCTTTACTTACCCAAATTGCAGGTTTTCAGGTTGATATGTCACACAGAGAACCTTTTAGAGGTGCTATGCCGCGTAAGGCTGCTATTCCTTATAATGGTACTGAATTAGCAACAATTTTTCAAAATAATCCGCTGTACGTTTTTGACGTTCTCATTCATGGGCATGGTAATTTTAAGCGTGGTGGTACCATTTGTGGTATGACTATTGATGCTACGCGCACAACTCTAGATCTTTTAACTACACACTTTAAAGCTGGTGTGGTTATGTTAAGAACGTGTAGTGCTGGTGGTAGACACGTTGGTATTATAGAAATGGACGAGCTTAATGTGCGCCCCGATCACGATTATATTTTGATTAGTAATGCAGTTACCGATGCGCCCATTGGAACGACGTATGAAATGTCGTTGCAATGGAACCCTAAAATTTTTGACCGTGCTGCGCGTGTGGATTATGGCAAGGCTGCTCTTAATGCATTGCTTAAAGGTGTTGTGGCCATTGAGCCGCGTCCGTTTTCGGTGCACAACATTTCTATGTATCCACAAGTGTGGCTGCCGGGTAGTGCTGCCTTTCAAACCGAAGAAATTGATAATGATGTGAATGTTCTTGATAACAACGAAGCGCGTATTATGACCCAAACCGGTCTGCCGTTTGTGGCTAATCAGCAAGCAATTCTTTTTTACCCCCCAGTGTTACAGGTACCGCTGGTGGTTAATGCTAAGCCGTACGATGCAGAACAAGCCGGCTGGAGCAAGAAAAATCATTATTGGCAAAATTTGCCAACGTTGCTTGAGTTTTTGGTTGAAAATAAGGACGTTTTAAGTGTTGTTGCAAGTAACCCTGGTGCTTTCCCGCGACTTTCTGCTTTGCAGCAAGCTGGTGATTTAGCCCCGCCGCTCAGCCGTAATTTGTATCCTACCATTGTTTCTATGGTGCGCGGCGAAGGAACGCATTATCTAAAGCGTTTTGAAGTGCAAGCTTTGCGCAAAGCAAACGGTGTTTTGCATGCCATTCGTGATGGTTTTTTTGACGTTGCGCGTCGTCAGAGCGTAAAAACTTTTGCGATTGATCAAGTGGTTGGTAATAACGATATTACCGCCATGCTTGAGGCCGTGCGGGCCAGCCAAGGGGTAGAGAGTCCGCATCCGCTTGAAGTAGCGTTGGGTGCTGGTGAGCAGGTTACCCTGCGCAATGTTTTAATTGCAAGCCAAGCGTACAAAAACGAACAGCGAGAATGGAAGCAATGGGTTTCGTTAAAATTTGAAGTTAATGGCACCGCCTGGGCTTTTAGGTGGGATGGTCTGGAAATGGGTGGTGCTGATGTTGCGCGTCCATGGAATTTTGCCCCACTTGACGTTGCTGCATTGAATAATGCTTTTAATAGTGCGCAACAAAGTGTTGGAGCAAGGCTCCATCGAGAAATGGGTGTTCAGCCAATTGTTGAGCCGTCAGTACCAGGCGCAGCTGCGCCAGTTGCTCAAGTGCCAGGTCCAATTGCGCCAATTATTCCAGGCCCAATTGCGCCGGTAGTTGAAGAAGCTGTTGAACCTGTTGCGGTTTCAGTTGAAGAGCCGGTTCGATCGTTACCAGTTTACCACCCAATTGCTGAACCGGTGGTTTCAGTTGTGTCACCACCAGCACCAGTTTCTGCACAAAGTTTAAATGACCAGCTTTTAGCTGTTGTTAGTGCGCCAGGCAGACAAGGTATGCAAAGAGTGCAGGCGTTGCTTGCTGCTGGCGCGGATCCTAACTATCCTGGTGTTTTGGCTGCTGCAGTGCGAACGGGCAAAAAACAAATTGCTAAGCTTTTGCGGGAAAAGGGTGCGCGCTAGTTGTACACCGGAAACCGTTTGCACAGTGCGCTAACTTCAGCTTTGAGCCCCTTCAAAAAAGCATCATCATCATGGCGGCGCACGGCTTCATCAATCCAATGGACCAGCTGAACCACATCGTGCTCTTTAAAACCGCGCGTGGTAACTGCCGGCGTGCCAATGCGGATACCGCTCGCAATCATGGGCCCTTGCGTATCAAACGGAATCAAGTTGCGGTTTAACATGATGCCGCATTTTTCCAGCGTTTCTTCAACCAATTTTCCTGTAATGGTTATGATTGAACTTGAGCTATTTTTTGGCTGCAGATCAACAAGAAATAAATGATTATCGGTGCCGCCAGCAACAATGCGGTAGCCAAGTTGGCCAAATGCATGTGCCATGGCTTTGGCATTTTTTACCACTTGTTCCTGATACGTTTTAAAGCTTGGTTCAAGCGCTTGGGCAAAACAAACCGCTTTAGCTGCAACCACGTGCATCAGTGGGCCGCCTTGTGTGCCAGGGATGATAGTGCGGTCGATGTCGGGCGCGTGGTCAGCCTTGCTCAAAATCATGCCACCGCGCGGGCCACGCAACGTTTTGTGGGTGGTGCTGGTAACAATATCGGCATAGGGAACTGGGTTTGGGTGCACGCCCGCGGCCACCAGGCCGGCAATGTGTGCCATGTCTACCAGCAATAGTGCGTGGTTGTCGGTAGCGATTTGTGCTAAACGTTTAAAGTCTAAAAAGCGTGAATAGGCCGAAGCGCCGGCAACAATCATTTTAGGCTGGTGCTGGTTGGCCAAAATTTCAAGCTCGTCATAATCAATGCGCTCATCTTCGGGCGAAACGCCGTATGGCACAAAGTTAAAAAGTTTGCCAGAAAAGTTGAGTTTATGGCCGTGGGTCAAGTGCCCGCCGGCGTTGATGTGCATGCCCAGCACCGTATCGCCCGGCTTGAGCTTGCTCATATAAACCGCAAAGTTGGCCGATGAGCCTGAGTGGGGCTGAACGTTGAGGTGCTCGGCGTTAAAGAGCTGCTTGCCCAGGTCGCGTGCGGCATTTTCAACTTCGTCCACTACCTGGCAGCCGGCATAATAACGCCTGCCGGGGTAGCCTTCGGCATATTTGTTGGTCAAGACCGAGCCGGAGGCCTCTAAAACCTGCGGGCTGGCGTAGTTTTCTGAGGCTATCAGGCAGATAGTCTCTTCTTGGCGCCTTTTTTCTTGGTCGATCAGATCGAAAACATGACTGATTGCTTGGCTTTTTTGGTTGGCTTGTGTCTTCATAAAGTCTCCACGGGTCAACATTTTTTAAATATTATTGACTATTTGTAATGAAGTTGGCTATCTTAAAAGTAGACAACAGTTGAAGGCGAGCTTAACATGCCAAAATTTGAATGTTGATTAATTTTAACACTATCGAGGGAGATATGTTATGAAGAAAATTTTATTAGCAGTTATTGCCGTTGCTGTATCGGTTTCCGGTCTTTATGCACGGCACGGCAGTGGTGGTAGCGCTTTTGGTGGTGCTCTTGCGGGCAGCATGATTGGCGGTATTGCAACGTCGGCAATTGTGAGCGGTAACTCAAATCGTGCGTCAGACGATGCGGCTCGTGCGCGTCAAGAAACTGAACAGTTGCGTCGCGATCAAGAGCGTGAGCGTGTACAACGTTTAGAAAACCAAGTGCGTGACGAAGAGCTTAAGCGCAAAATGGGTGGTGGCAACATGTTTAACTTCTTGTTTGGTTTGGTCATTGCCTTGATTATTGCGGTTATCGGGCTTGGCTTTTTGATTGTAAAAAAACGCTAAGAACTATAAAAAAATTAGGGAGACAGAATTATGAATAAAAAAATTATGCTTCTTGGACTACTTAGTTTGGCAGCCTGCCAAGTTCATGCTCGTCGCGGTGGTGGTGATGCTTTCATTGGCGGTTTTGGCGGCAGTATGCTTGGGAGCGTTGTGGGTAGTGCGGTGACTGCGCCACGCAGCAGTGGTTCAAGCGGCGACAACAGCGGTGCTCTTAATTCAGTGTGGGACGCAATGCGTCGTCTTGAAGCATCGTTTGCCGACGAAGTAAAACGTTTGAAAGAGCGTATCAATGAACTTGAAGATCACGTAAGAAATTTACGAGCCTCTGGTCGTGGCAAAAAGAGAGGCCATGGACGGGGCAGACACGAAGGCAGAGGTCGTGGCAGAATGCATGAAGGATCAATGCCTGCTCGTGATGCAAACTCATTGAGTCGGCCTGAGCTTGCAGTTGCTGGTTCTGACGAAGAATAAAAAAATAAGAAATCTTTCTCAAAATAAAAAAGCCTGTTAGGTTAAATTCCTAGCAGGCTTTTTTATTTTGTTTCCAGAAAGGTTTTTATGTATAAAAAGATTGTTTCGTGTGCCTTCGTTCTTACTTTTTTCTCAGGCTGTTTTCAGGCCGATCAAGTGAGCAAGCAAGCTAAGCGCAGTTACCAACTGGCGCACGTTTCATTTGATCAAGTTACCTATCCCGTTGTGGTGCTGGGTGGTGGCATTGCTGGTTTTACGGCAGCAAATTATTTGGTACAAGCAAATGTTCCTACCGTTGTTTTAGAAGGTCCAAAGCCGGGCGGCGCGTTGGCACAATCACCATCAGTACGCAACTGGCCAGGCGTTCTTGATGCACCGGGCGCCGATATTATGAAAAGTTTGCGTGAGCAGGCAGTGCATTATGGCGCTACCGTGTTGCCCGAAAGTGTAACAAGTGTGCGGTTTGATGCGTGGCCGTTTGAGCTTGACGTGCGCGATGTTAACACCAACGCTACGCGCACCATTAAAGCATTGAGTTGCATTGTTGCTACCGGCGCTGAGCCAAACTATCTTGGTATTCCTGGTGAGCAAGAGTTTTGGGGCAAGGGTGTTACCAACTGCGCCGTGTGCGATGGTGGCTTGTGCAAAGGAAAAGATGTTGTGGTGGTAGGCGGAGGGGACTCTGCCGTGCTTGAAGCGGCGTACTTGGCTGGCATTGCACGTTCGGTAACACTCGTGGTGCGCAAAGATTATTTCCGTGCGAATGATAAAAAGAAACGCGATCAAGTTTTAGCATTGCCCAACGTTACGGTTTTATACAACACTCGTGTGACACAAGTTCATGGTGATGGTAAACACATGACGCATCTTTCACTTGAAAATGATACAGCAAAAACTAAGCGTCCGATGGATGGTTTGTTTTTAGCAATTGGTGCACGACCAAACACCGGCATAGTTGCCAACGCGCTCGAGCTTGATGCGCATGGTTACCTTGTGTTGAAAAATGGTCAAGCAACATCAGTTGATGGTGTGTTTGCTGCTGGCGATGTGTGTGATCCGGTTTACAAACAAGCAGTTACTTCTGCCGGTGGTGGCTGTGCAGCGGCATTGCAGGTACAAGCATTTTTAGACGATCTCGGTTTTAATGCACACATGCTTACACAGCCAAAAGTTGTGCCAAGCACGCCAGTAGATGTTGCGCCAAGCGCGCCACGCGCGGTGCCTGCACAAGCAGTTGATGCCGGTCCAGCCGTTGCGTTGTTAAACGATAATCAAGCGATTACGCAGTTTATACAACAACAATCCAAACCAATTATTATCGATTTGTCTGCCGAGTGGTGCATGCCGTGCAAACGCTTGGCACCAATTTTTGAAAAACTTGCTGGCAAGTATCGCAATGATATTTCATGCGCCAAAGTTGATATTAATAAAGTTGATGTGCAAGCATTAACCAATGCTGTTGGCGGAGAAGTGATTGACGGTGTGCCAACGCTGTTGTTTATTAAAGATGGCCAAGAGGTTGGGCGCTTGGTGGGCTTGCTGCCTGCTGATGAACTTGAAAAGAATTTTAAAATATTAGCAAGCAGTTGATCAAAAATAGGTGTTTTATGCGTATAAAAATAGTATGGTCTTTTATTGCCGTATTTTTTTTAGCAAGTCTGCATGCGGTAGCAGTAATTAAATTTGATCTTGCTGCTGGTGCTGTGGTTACTGAGTTGCAGCGGCGTAAGCCCTTGTTGGCTACGGCGGCCAATCAATATCTTCAAGCAAAGCACAATGAGGCAGCTGAGGCCCAGACTCCTAAAAAAAAAGCATGGGGCCACGCTCCAAATTATTTGCAAGCAAGTAACCAAGCTCCACATGTTACCGTGATCCAATTCAAAAATGATGTGGTATTGAATGAGGATAACAAGAAAAAAATTAATGACATTCTCAAAGAGGTTTTGGTTGCTCATCAGGATGCACTTGAGTGCGAGACGAGTAATTTGAAGGTTTTGGGTCAGGCAAATAGATTTATAACCTATGAAGTTTTGTCAGCTTCGCTTACTGCTCTTGAGCAAAAACTGCGAGAAAAATTGGCGTTAAGTGGATTTGGGGTAGAGGAATTCAAAGGTTTTTTTGAGCCGCACATTTCTGTGGTTCGCATAACCCAAGATAACTTTGAAAAAACACTTGGTACATGGAATACAACGACTGTTGGTGAAGTAATAAATCAATATGTTACGAGCAAAAATGGTTCGGGAGATCCTCTCTTGCTGCCATTAAATTTTACCTTGGATAAGGTTGTTTTTGCTGATGGTGGTGTAGTACTTGCACAGCACTCAATTGCGCTACTTAAGTTATCTAAAGGTCTGGAAGCACTCAAAACCAAATTGGCAGAACTTGCAACGCAGTTAAGTACGCTTTAGTTTATTTCGTTGGAGAGAATGAGATGAAGAAGAAAGTTCTATTGTTGTTGAGTATCGTTTTATTTGTTCAGAGTTGCTTGTTTGCCGGCAGTGGCGTGGTGCCGTACATTATTGAAGGTGGACAGATTTATTTCTTGCTGGGCTACGAATACTACGATATGAAAAGAGACATATTTAATGACTTTGGTGGTAGCGGGCCTGCTGGCATAGCAACGTCTGCAAAAGAAGCACACGAAGAAACGATGGGGGTTTTTTCTGGGACTGATGATGATCCGGATGGGCAGTTTGATCCCGCAAAAAAAGTTTCTGGTGTGAAATTTTTTACTGATAAAATTAATCAAGATCCAGAGTTGCTTGTTTCTAGAAAAGGGCCAAAGTTTTTGTATGATTATTATTTTGTTGATCTTTCTCAAGAAGTTTTGGTGCTGGGTGGTCGTACTGCAACGGTACAAAAATTGAAAGATACGCAGGCCGCATTATGGAAAAAAGCGACAGCAGGTCAGGCGTGGGAGAATAATTGGCAAACGTACGTAGAAGGAACAAGCCCGCAACCAAGGCATACAACGTTGGGATCGTACATAGAAAAAGTTGAATTTGAGTGGATTACTGATGCTGATTTGCTCAAGGTACAAAATCCTGCGATAAGACAAGCACATCCGAAAGGATTGGCGGGTAGAGAAGTTTATCTCTATAACGGCAAATATTATTCAGCAGCGTTTGTCGACAACATCATGAACTACAGCATTACGAGTCCCAAGGTAGCGCTTGCTGACGTTGGTCCAGGCAGCAAAAATTTAACTGAAATTATTGCTGCAATTAAACTCAAAAGCTTAAAAAAATCTCTGGAAGCCCTCAAAACCAAACTGGCAGCATTGGCGCAGAGTTTGCAAACACTTGCTCCGACGCCTGCAACGGTAAAAGGACCTCTCATTACAGGATTTGTATGGGATCACATTACGGTCAAAAATACCGATGGCTCTGTAAAGACCTATCAAACTCTAGGTGATGGAAGCCCTGGCGATACGGTGATAACTGGTGACTGTGTGCTACGACCAGACGGCAACTCAAAAAGGTGGAATTTTCTGGAGTTTAAGAGTAACGTAGGCGTAGTTGTTGGCGGAGTGGCTAAAAAGGGCATAACTCATGGCTATAATCCGGGGGTTAGGGCGCTTGACGTTCAAGCGTACTTGCCAGTGGCGGATGTTTTTGTTATCTCGTGCGGGGTCGACAATGTATTGTGGACGCACTTTGATGGTATTAATCCGCAAGGTGATATTTGGGTGAAGCCAGATAGTACGGTGTGTGATAAGGATGGTAATCCAACTGCTACCAAGATGGCTTTTGATCCAGCGACAGCTGGAACTATCGATCCTGATTCTGGTTGTGCAACAAATGGTACCGTGCGTTATTTGTTGAGCCAAGGTAAAGAGGTAATTGTCCAAAGAACAATTGAGCGAAACGGCCCATATGATCAGCCATCTTCTTATGATCTTAACAAACCAGGAAGTGCAATTTATACCTACAACAAGCTGGTGAAAGAAGGCAGAAAAGTTATTGGTTTCTTTCACTCATCGTGCTGATGGTGCTTGGTCTTTAGTGCCTTAAGAAATCTTTACTATGCGGTGCAAAACGCTCAACTCTTGCGTTTGCACCGCATTTTTTAGTACCGTAATTCTGTTACCTCATTTTTTTCAAACGAGAAAGGATAAGCGATGAATGTAACAGATATGGTAAAGGTTGCCGTAATTTCGATGTTCATGATGGCCAGTGCTGGTGGCGCATATGTTGCTGCGCAAAAAGTTCATGAGCAAGAAGCAAGCGTGCGTGCGGAAAGTGCACGCACGGATAGCGCGCCAGAAGAGGGTGCCGAGGTGCTGCCGGCTCCTCAAGCATCAGCAGCACAAGAAACAAAATCGCGCAGCGTAATTGATATACTTAAGCAAACAGCCGACCAAAAAGGTTCAATTTTTTACTTGTTAATTTTGGCATTTTTCGCCGGTCTCATGACCAGCTTCACGCCGTGCGTGTACCCAATGATTCCCATCACGGTCAGTGTTTTGCAAATGCAGTCGGCGGTGAGCTTGAAGCGTAATTTTTTGTCGGCGCTGGTGTATGTTCTTGGCCTTTCAACGGTGTATGCATCGTTGGGTTATTTTGCTGCCACGGCCTCGGTGCTCTTTGGCAACTGGGTTGCCAACCCGTGGGTTTTGCTGTTGATTGTTATCTTCTTTTTGTACATGGCCTTTTCACTCTTTGGTTTTTATGAACTGTACGTACCGCGTTTTTTTTCAGTAAATACTGACGTGCGACCGCAGGGTTCTTTGGCCAAGATTTTTTTGTTTGGCATGATCTCGGGCACGTTTGCTTCGCCGTGCATAACGCCGGCACTGGCTGTGTTGTTAACAATTGTGGCAAAGCTTGGCAGTCCGGTTGCTGGTTTTTTAATTCTGTTTTTATTTTCAATTGGCATGGGTATTGTTTTAGTTTTGATTGGCACGTTTTCTGGTGCGTTGGCGCTGTTACCACGTTCCGGTGAATGGATGATTGAAGTTAAACGCGTGATGGGTTTTGGCATGCTGGGCGCGTGTGTTTACTTTTTAACGCCATGGTTTGGTGATTTTGGTTCTTCCCTTGGCTACGGTTTAATTTTACTTACCGCCGGTATTTACTTTGTGGTGAGTGCGAGCCGCAATCGCTTTAAGCTGATTGTTGGTTTGCTGACAAGCTTGGGTGCGCTTGCTTGGCTTGGTTATGCGCTCAAAGATTTTTTTGTCCACTAGCTTTTAATTTAGTTCAAAAAAAAGAGGCTCCAAATTCTGGAGCCTCTTTTTTTTGAATGTGTTTTTATGACATGTGCATAACAATATAATAAAACCAGGCTAAGCATGCCGCAAAGCCGCCGGCAAATGCGCAGCCTAAAATTCCTGCTTTGCGCACATATTCCCATGCCGTTTTATCAAAAAAGTGGTGGTACTCTTCCAGCGTTTTAACAACGCTCAAGCCGTAATGCTGTTCAAGTGTTTTCAAGATAGTCTTTTTGTCGGCTCCTTGAATTTTTAATTCTTTTATGTGATTTTGAATATCAAAAAAGAGGAGTGCCATTTCTGGTGATAGATCGGTGGGAACAATTTCACTGCGCTTGTTGTCAGGCAAAGTTTGTGTGCGGGTTTGCTTTTGTGCAGCGCCTCGCCTGGCGGTAGGCTCGCCCGCAAAAAGTGAAACAGAAAAGCAAACAAAAAATAGTAGCAAACTCGTGTGAGCTATCTTCATAAAAATCCCCTCGTTTAGTTCCGGCCCCTTAATTTTTCTGAGTGTACGCCCGAAGGTTTTCAGATAGCAATGATTTATGGTTTTTGGGGCATGGGTGCGTGCGCCTGCGCAGGACTGTTAAAGCCTGGAGAAGTGGGGCGTTGTGCTATTTTTCTTTTGTGCAAAAGCTGCTAAACTGATCAACAAAGTAATTTTTTCTACTTCGTTTAAAGGAATGATCATGGGATTGATAAAGCGATCGGTGTATTGCGGAGACGTTGCAGAGTCATTGGTTGGGCAAGAAGTTTGTGTGACCGGTTGGGTGAATCGTCGGCGCGACCATGGCGGCGTTATTTTTATCGATCTGCGTGATCGTAGCGGTATTGTGCAGCTGGTGTTTAATCCAGAAATTAATGCTGACATGATGGAGCTGGCCCACACGCTGCGCATTGAATATGTGCTTTCGGCCAAAGGCACGCTCATGCACCGTGCACCAGACGCTATAAATCCCAAAATGCCAACCGGTAAGTACGAAGTTAATGTTACTGAGTTTTCGTTGCTGGCTCGTTCCAAACCGTTGCCTTTCCAGCTGGAAGAGGCTGAAAACGTTTCTGAAGATTTGCGTTTAAAATATCGTTACCTCGATCTGCGCCGTCCAGAAATGCAAAAGTTTGTGCGCTTGCGCCACGAGGTTAATCTTTATTTGCGTGAGTATTTGGACAAGCAGGGCTTTTATGAAATTGAAACGCCAATCCTTTCAAAAAGTACGCCTGAAGGTGCGCGTGATTTTTTGGTGCCGTCTCGTCTCTCACAAGGTGAGTTTTATGCGTTGCCCCAGTCCCCTCAAATCTACAAGCAGCTGCTGATTTTAGCAGGTTTTGAAAAATACTTTCAAATTGCGCGCTGCATGCGCGATGAAGATTTGCGTGCTGACCGCCAGCCTGAATTTACGCAGCTGGACATTGAAATGTCATTTATTGATGAAAACGACATTCAAACGGTATGCGAAGGATTCTTGAGTGGACTTTGGAAGAAATTTTTAAACATTGAGCTCAAAGCACCGTTTAAGCGCTATGCGTATGATGACGTTTTTGCGCTTTATGGTTCTGACAAGCCTGATATGCGTTTTGACCTTAAAATCCAAGATTATACAAAATTATTTGAGCCAATGGGACTCAAGTTTTTGCAGTCTATTGTTGAAGGTGGCGGCAAGATTGGTGGCGTGTGTGTAAAAGATCACAAATTTTCACGCTCCGAACTTGATGGTTGGGTAGAAAAGGTCACCAAAGAGTATGGCGCCAAAGGGTTGGTATACATCAGATTTAATGAAGACAACACACCAAACAGCCCAATCGCCAAATTTTTACCAGCTGACTTTTTAGCACAAGCGCAAAAGTTTATACCTGGCTTAACGGCAGCCGACACGCTTTTTGTAGTCGCTGGTGAGTACAAACATTCGTGGAGCATTTTGGGCAAGTTGCGCATTGAGTTGGGCAATAGTCTGAATTTAATTGACCGCAGCAAGCACGAGTTGTTTTGGGTTACCGACTTTCCTATGTTTGAGTGGAACGAAGAAGAGAAGGGCTGGAATGCCTGCCATCATCCGTTTACCTCGCCGCAAGAAGGTTGGGAAAACTTGCCAGTGGGTGATGTAAAGGCGCGCGCGTATGATTTGATTTGCAACGGTTATGAGCTGGGCGGTGGTTCAATTCGTATTAACAACCCCGATGTTCAGCGCAAAGTTTTTGAAATTATTGGTTTGAGTGAAGAGCAGGCGCAACAAAAGTTTGGCTTCCTGCTTGAAGCGCAAACGTACGGCTATCCGCCAGAAGGTGGTCTTGCCTTTGGTATTGACCGCATCATGATGATTCTTGGCCAGACTAATTCTATTCGCGATGTTATTGCATTTCCTAAAACGCAAAAGATGAGTTGCTTGATGATGGAAAGCCCATCGCCGGTTGACGGCAAGCAGTTGCGTGAGCTTGGTATTAAGATTATTGCTGAGAAATAAAAATAACCTAAGCAACAAAAAAGGCCTCCAAATTTTGGAGGCCTTTTTTGTTGCTTAGGTTATAAGCTTATTTGATGTTTGCTATGTGAAGTAGGTGTTGTTGAATATCTTCTGAGTTACTAAAAAAGTTTTTGATAGTCTGCCAGTATGATTTTTGTTGTGGTGTGAGTGCTACAATTTTTCCGAGCAATGAAGCAAAAACTTGTTTGTTTTCAACAAGTGCATGTGTCGCATTGTTAATTTCTTTTTCGCCGGATTTGATGTTTCTTTTTAAGACTAAGAATGCTGAAAGAGCTGCAATTGTCCATATGGCAAGCAATGCAGGAGGCATGATGGTATCACAGACCCATTCGCCAGCAGATACCATGTGTGGAAGGACGGTAAAGAAATAAGAAGCCCCTTCATTTTTCAAATAATGTAGGTCCAAAGTCAGGGCACCGAGAGGTGTTAAGAATTTTAAAAAATTAAAACAATCTTTTTGTTCTTGAGCGCTATGCTTTATGAATGCACAGCTAAGAGCAATAAGTGCGTCCATTTCTTCAATAGTTACTGCCTGCATGAGCTTTTTGTTTATAGCAATAAGATCTACGCCATACTTGATTACGTTGGTATTGTTGGTAATGTCGTCTTTTGTAATGTAAATTTTTGGTGTAGTGTGTAACTCAAGTTTTTGAACATATTTTTTAACCATCGCATAAAGAACTGGAGCGTTGGTTTTGTTGGTACACAGAGCGCCTTCGATTGGAGTGAATTTAAACATGTCTTGTCTGTCGCAAATCTGCTTATATTCTTTTTCTAATATGGCATCACAAAAAGTAGATGCTTCTTGTGGGGCAAATGCTAGACCCTGCGTGTGTGTTTGCGTGGTGGCAAGTAACAGCAGCGCTAGCGCTGCTGTGCGTGAGAACGTTTTGTAAATGTTCATAATTTTCTCCTAAAATTACGCTGCTGCTGCAGCTTCTGCTCCCGACCACCCTGAGGAGCTCGAAGAGCGTCTCGAAGGGGCTTGTGCTGCCTGTGTGCAGTACTTAATGCGTTCGCGATTTTCTGGGTGCGTGCTAAAATAATACGTAATTTTTTCCCAGGTTGTTTCATAGTGTGGGCAGTATGGTGCGATTTTTTCAAAAAATGTTACCAGCCCTTCTGGCTTTTCAAGAATTGACATTGCTGTTGTGTCTGCTTCTTTTTCTGTTGCTCGTGAGTAGCCGCTGGTGAGTGGGAATGTGGCAAGTAACAGTGGTTTAATGTTGAGCAGGCACGGTTGCAAAATTTCTGGAAGCCACGAAATATCCAAGCATACATATGAAAAGATGGTTCCGGGCACGTACAGTGGTACAACGTATGAAAAGAAACAAAACAGCGCGCAATGAAGTGCCATTTTTTTAGGAACGTGGTTGTGTTTTATGTGAGCAAGTTCATGTGCAATAACCGCTTCAACTTCGTTAGTGTTTGAATATTGTAAGAGCTCGTTGCTGACTATAATAACAGCCTTACTCTGTGTTAACGACCATGTTGCGGCTGGCGAACAAATCACCCATTTTTGTACAAGTGATTCATGCGTTGTTATGAGAATTTTTGGAACTTCAATACCAAGCTTGGTTGCATATTTTTCGACCATAGCGTACAGCGTTGGTGCATTGTTTTGATCAGCAGTCATAAGGCCAATTTTTCTGCGCAATTTTGCCGTGGTGCTGTTGGTTTGATCATTTTTTTTGCTGTGTTCGCGATAGAGATTGAGGTAGTCGTTTGTAAGATTTTGGTTAACAAATAACATGCCTGCTTCGCTCATGTTATTGTCGCCGCTTGCTACGTTGTAAGCGTATGGTTGTGTGGTTGCCAAAAAAACGAGTACGAGTGTTGTAAGGTTTGTAAGTTTTTTAACTATCTTCATAATTTTTCTCTAAGCCGCTGCGGCAGCGGGTATGGCAAAATGATTAAACTGATGCGCATTTCTTTTTTTTGCTTCTTGAATGCAGTACTGAATACGGCTTTTAATTTCTGGATGATCATCGAGTAGCGCCTGTTCTACTCGACTCAAGAATGATTGTTGGTTGTGTGGTTGAGTGTCATATTTTTTAAGTGCTGCGATGAGTGCTTCTGGATTGTCGATTGTTGCAATTGCTTCAAGGTCAGCTTGTTTTTCATTGGCTTTAAGATAGTTGTTGTAGAGCGGAATGAGTGTTGGAATTACCAGTAGATTTGATGCAATGCAGCCGTAAGCATGATTAACGAGTGCGCCAAGCCACGGGTATGATGTTATAAGATCCCATGGATTGAGCCAGCCTACCAGCGGTAGAGAGAGAGTCAGTGTCATAAAAACAAAAGCAAAAGCGTACAAAGCATATTTCATCATGATGCGATTTTTACTGTGATTATGTTTGATATGACCTAGTTCGTGCGCCACAATTGCTTCTGCTTGGTCTTCGGTTGTGTTTAAAAGAAGTTCTTCGCCAACAATGATAATGCTTTCTTGTCCGCGTGGTGACCATGTTAACGCTTGGTCGCCAAACGGCCATTTCTCTTTAACAATAAAAATTTTTGGAGTTGGTATTCCTTGGCGGGCTGCAATTTTTTGAATCATGGCGTGCAAGCGAGGTGTTTTTTGTTCGTTGGTTGGAGCAAGCCAAAACCAGTCTTCAATTGAAAAATCAAAATAATCAAGATCGAGAATGTTGCTCATGCGCTCTTGAAAAGAGCTTTTCTTATTGTCTGGAACTTTTGGAATGGGTAATGATGAGGTAAAGGTTATGCATTCTTGCTGCAACGGCGTACGTGGATTTTTTGCAGACAGCACGGGGGTTGCCAGTAAGCTGGCAAGTGCAAAAGCAACGCTACAAAGTACGCGTTGTGCATAACGTTGTGTAAGAATTGAGCTGTTCATAGAAATCCCCCCGGATTTACTAGAAATGCGCCTTTTGCTTGGCCCGTGGCCAAAAACCTCCGCTTCAAGCGCTTCTATAAGTATACCTTGGTTTGGTTGGAGGGGCAAACGGGTTTGGTTTGTTTAATCTTTGTAATAGTTTTTATTTTGCAGCCATCTATCATTTCAAATTGTATTAATTGAGTGCTAAAAGCGCGTAGAAAACGTACAAAAGTGCCTGTTGGTCGGTAGCCGGGTGTGGGTGGCCGTTTGGAGGCCGATGGGTGGGGGTGCCCTGTTTTTGCAAAAAATTTGGGTCAAAAAAGAGCGATGTCCCTGGGCTTGCCTGAGAGCCTGCCAAGAAACCAAGAGCGTGTTAGAAGGCAAATTTATGACCCTCTTTTTTGGGTAAAATTATTAATAAGAAATAATGAGTATTTTTTTTATGGCTGGTTTTGTCTTTGAAAAATAAATAAAAAAAAGACAAGTCAGCATTGCGCTTACGTATTTACTTTTTGTCAATGCGTGTTATTGTGTTGTCTCGATTTTTCAATTTTTGGTACACTTAAGAAAAATGAGGAGCAACATTATGCAAAGGTTAGTAAAATTATTTTTTGTTGGTTTTTTGATGCTTGGTGGTGTGCGTGTGCAGGGTGCTATGTCTTCAGGCAATGAACTTGGCGAAACATTTTATTTTAGACTTGGTGCCGATTTGGTTATGCGGCCAATTGATCATAATGGTCAAGAAATTCCTTTTTCGCCAGAATTACTTGCTGACTTGCAAGCGTTAGTTATGCCAGTTATTTTGCAGGCGATGGCGTTGCCCGGTGTTGATAATTCTGATCAGCAGGTTAACGCGCTGTTTCAAGCTCAACCAGAAGCTATTCAAACGCCGGAAAAAATTTCAGATTTCTCAAGTAACAACGCGCCGTTGCCAACAACTATTCTTTATACAGAACAATGCTCAATTTGTTTTGAAGCATTTGGTGACGGTAGTGATATTGCCGTTTTTCGTTGTGGGCATATTTTTTGTGTTGAGTGTGCCAACCAAGCATTAAGCTATCAAGCAAAAAAATGTCCGAACTGTCGCGATGAAAAAACAGAAAAGTATCGCAAAATTTCTTTTTGGTCTGATAACCTCAAAAAAAACTAACGGGAGTTCGGAGTAGTTCTTGAGGAGGTAGGCTATGGCACGGTGTTTGCTGATTGTGTTGTCATGTTGTTTTATGATGACAAGCTTTGTCTGTTTGCTCGGTGCGGTTCGCTATGAGCACCATGAGCAGCGGCAGGGTTCTGGTTGGGCTGTAAGAGTAAAAAGATTTTTTGTGCCCGAAAGATCTGGTAACCGGGTTGTTATGTCCGAAGAAGAGCGGCCGCAAGACGTTAATTGTTTCTTAGTTTTTTTGAGCAAGATACTTGGTCCTGTTTATGACTGGGTAGTGACAGCGTACATGAACCTGCGCGATCCAATTCCAACGCCAAATCAGATTGGTGATTTTGCCGACCAGGCTGCTGAGGCTTCTCTCTTGTTGGAAGATTCAAAGTTTTGTCAGACTGAGTGCCCAATTTGTTTGAAGGCGAGGATATTATTGCTGCCTTTAAATGTGGGCATATTTTTTGTGTTGAATGTGCCAATACCGCCTTAAGCTATCAACCGCGATGTTCTGTTTGCAGAATGGCTATTAATTGTTTCTCACGACTTCTCTGGAAATCTGAATAATTTTTTTTACTATCTTTGCTTGTTTAGAGATACTGGTGCGTGATATGCTGCGCACAGAAAAGTTTTTTTATGCGTGTATTATTGCAAGGGAGAAGAACTATGACCAAGCGAATGTTACGTTTAGTGTTGGCTTGTGTAGTGATGATTAGTTGTGCGCAGGTTTATGGTGCGGCAGGTCAGTTTGGTAGCGATGACGAAGCATATTATCAGGAGGTACAGCTTGAGGAAGATGGGCAGCAAGCTCAAGATCAGCAAGAAGAAGGTCCGGGACTGTGGGGCAGCATTGTTGCTGGTGCGAGTGGTTTGTGGGAGCGGTTAACTATGCCTGCGCCTGAACAACCAGCTCCAAAGGCTCTTCTGGACCAAGCTGATGAAAATGCACCATTGCCTGACGAGATACATCTTCAAGACAATTGTTCACGATCAAATTGCCCTCTTTATTTTCAAAAGGGTGACGTCATTGCTATTTTGGCTTGTGGGCATGTTTTTTGTACACCGTGTGCAAATGAAATTTTGGCATGGAATGCAGAAAAAAAATGTCCAATTTGCCAAGCTGGTCCTTTTGCAAAATATTTTCCAAGTCGTGGACTATAATTTTTAGAAAATTTTTTATAAAAAAAGAAAAAGGCCGCTTGCTGATTCTTGCAAGCGGCCTTTTTCTTTTTTGTATGTTACTCGTTGTTTGTGACATCTCTTGTTGGTCGCAATTTTATCCCTTTTCTAATATCATCTAAAAAGTTTCTTTGTGGTGTCATACCAAGTTGTTCGCGTGCTCGATCATCTAGATTTTTGGTGATATTCAGTTGTTCGCACAAAAACTTTGCTCGCGTTTGTTCGTCGGCGTTAAAGCCAAGACTTTTAAGAGTAAGACTTTTTTCCAGCATTTTTTTGATTGTTTCTACATCTTGTTTTTTTAAGAAATTAAAAACATCACGCTCTTGTTTATACGTATCAGCCAGGTACAAAAATTCGCTTTTTTGCAGTGCGGGTAGTGGTGTTTTGGCTGCTCGTGTGGTCACAAAGTTGTTGAGTGTTGCAAAGCTTTGTATTTTTTCTGTACTAATACCAAGTTGGGTAACTTTTGCATCAAAGCTCTTTTTGAAAAAATCATATAAATCTGTAGCAACAGTTTTTCTAAATTCATTATTAAAATTTTGAATCGCTGATTGGTCGTTAGTCAGCATAAGCTGAGCAATGCCAAGGTATGCCATGGTAGGTATAAATTTTTGAGCGGTAGAAAGTTTTGCTAAAAATTCATTCCATGCTTGGTGCGTGGCGGCCACTTGAGTAGCCGTTTCTAATGTTGCAATATTTTGTGTAAAGCAACTAACAAATTGTTTAATGCTTAAGGTATTTGAGACTGCGTGCAACTTTTGTACAATTGCTGATGTGCTGTCTTTAACTTCTTGGCCGGCAATAAATAAGTTGAGCAAGGCGTTCATGCGTTGGTATGTTTCTTGATCGCTTAATTTTGCACAACTGCGTAAAATGGGGTCTGCCAAATCATTTTTAAGTGCAGCAAAATCTACCGCGCCGTTTACTAAATAATCCAGTAGATCTGTTTTCCACAGTTTTTCTACGCGATTAGCGCGAATCATTGCCGTTGCTGCGTCCAATTGTTTTATTTTTTCATTGCGTTGTGCGTCTGAAAAGTCTGGAATATTTTGAAAAGAATCGACAAGTTGTTGGCAGGTGGTAATAACGGCATACGTTGTTTGCAGTTCAAACAGATCATCAAGTGCTTTGCTCAATTGCGCTATTTTTTCTTGTTCTTGGTTCTTTATTTTTTCAAGAGAGTTGCGAGCTTTTATAATTTCACGCACAATTGCAAGCATGTTTTCGCGCTCGTCTTCTGTTGTTATTTTTGTTCTTTTAAAAAAAGCGGTATTTGCAACAAGCTTGTCTTGGAGTATATCTTGCAGTTTTTTGAGTTGCTCATGCGACAAGGTGCTAAAAAGTTCATGAACAAAATCAGGGTTGTTGAGTGCGTTAACCAGTGGTTCATTGTCTGCATTCCAATTGATAGCGTCAACGGCTCTGAGCGTTTGTTCTGGTTTTTGCAATCTTTCCAGAGCTGTGTGCACGCGTGATGCAAGTACCGAGTCGTTCATAATTTTTTGTTTACTTTTTTCAAGAAGATTGTGTTGTTGTTGTGCAACGTAGTGCTTGAGTGCTTGCGCTACTTCTGCTGCTGTTACCTCGTGAATTGGCAAAAGTGGTGAAGTTGGTACTGCTAATGTTTGTTCGGGTGTGGGAGTTTTACGTAGCTTGGGCCCGCGTCTAATTTGCTCAAGCATATCATCATGCGTTGATTTAGGTTTTTCTTGTGGTTGTTCAACGGGTCGTAATGTTGGCCGTTCTTTAATTTGATCTAAAAGTGTTGGTGCGGGTCGCGGTCCTTCGACAGGCTCAGGATGAGCGGGAGGCGGTGGTACATCTGATAAAATATTTAATGTTTGTGTTGTTATGATGAGTAAGAGGTAGAATGCATTACGTACGTTCATAGGGTTTCCTTTTTTTTATTTATTATCTTCTTCTTCTTCTTCTTCAGACCACTCATCGTCATCGTCAGAATCGCTTTCTGGTTCTGGGGTTGCTGGAGGTTTTGGTAATTGTTTTTCTTCTTCTTCCCAATCTTTGATATCGTCTTCGTCGTCTTCTTCTTCTGAGGTATCGTCAAGAAGACGTTTTAGTTTTTGTTCTGTAGCTCCTACTTCTTGTTTTGGACGGGGAACTTTTTTTAGTTTGCTTTGCGATTCGCTTGTGATGTCTCGCAAGAATGTTATTGTTTTTGGCATAGCGATTCTTTTTTTACCAAAATCATCTTCTAGATGGTTTTGCAATTGAAGGCCAATACAAAGCGCTCTCATTATCTTTTTTTCTTCTTCGTCAAATTCTATTTGATTTTTTCTTACTCGAGTATTGAGTGTTTTTGCGATGCGTTCTCTTATCAAGAATTTGTTGTCTTCAATTGTTTCACTTGTGATTTTTCTTTTTGTGCCACTTGTTACCGTTGATTGATTCCTTGTCGGATCAATGAGTAAAAGTTTAAATAATTGATTATTTTTTTGCCAAATATTTGCAAGGTAAAGAAGTTCTTCTTTGTTCAATAATCTACGATCATCTTGTTTTAGACCTATGAACGTGGTCAGTTTTGAAAGCTCTTGTGCCTTTGCTCGGTCTACATTGAGCGCTTGAGCTTTGGCATTGAATCTTTCTTGGAAAAGAGGGTAGATCTGCTCAGTGCCGTTTATGTCTTTAAATTCTTGGTTAAAGGCGTCTATTGATGCTTGATCTGCTTCGAGTATAAAAAGGTCTAACCCGAGATAGACCATGGCTGTCATAAATTTATCGGCTGGGTCAGTAAGAATGGGCTCAAATTTTTTTGCAAAATTTTGAGCGCTTAAAAATCTGTCTAAAAACTTTTTCCATGCCTGCTTTATGATGGCAATTTTTGTAGCATCGTCCGAGATGTTTTTTAGCTTTGTGGTGAAATGATAGACAAATTGTTTTAGGTCATTTTTTTTGGTGATTTTATTTAAGGAATCCATGAGTAGCCCGACTATTTCTTGTTCAATATCTTCTGGGTCTACTGATGGTAAAACTATTGCTGATTGTGTGGCACGGAGTGTTTTTCCGCTTCTAATAGCTGCGAGATGCTGTGTTGTTTGTGGCGTAGCGCGTTTTGCCGGCCCGCCTGTGGTACGCAGAGATCTTCCTGTCTGAAGTGCCGCTAAAAGGTCTGGTGAGCTTAATGTGCTCTTGCCTGTTGAGCTGCTTGCAAATTGCAGTCGTGGAGTGAGCGGTGGTGGGGTTCCGGTACTTGGTGGGGTTGAAGGTGGTAGTGTTAATGGCGTGATAGGTTCATGTTTTATGCTTGCCAGGCGTTTCTGCAGTTCTGTCATAAGATCTGCTTTTGGTTGTGAGGTAGTGGAAGGGCTAGATGCTTTTTTTGTTGTGGTAAGTTTTGGTGAGGGAGAAGTGATGATTGGTAGTGGCGGCGCTACTGGCGGCGGTGGTATTGGTAGTGATGTTGCTATTGGCACTGCCAATGAGCCAAGCGCTTGCCCCAGCTGGGCCAATTTACTTTTCAAAGCCTGCAGCCCACTTGCAAGATCATCAAGTTCAGTTGCTTGCAGTGAATGTGGTAACAATAATAAAAATGCACACACAGCATAACGCTTGTTCATAGTTCAAACTCCTGCTTTGGGTTCAAAAAAAACTATGATAAGCGTTGCGCTTTGCGTGCGTTTTTGTAAAGAATTTTTAGAATTTGTTAGGCAGCAGCAGCCGCTAACGATTCTTTGTTCAATGAGTAGCTAATTTTTTCTTCAGCGATTTTTTCTTGCACCGCCCGCGTAATAATTTCTGGCGTGAGCACTTTGTCTGGTGTGCGAGCAACGTGGTACTGAATATCTACAAAAATTTGTTTAATATCGCGGCCTGCAAAGCCTTCAAGTTGCTGGGCAGTATCGTGCAAAAACTGTTCTGTTATTAAGCTTGAAATAGTAGCTGTCTTAGTTTGGGTAGCAAATTTATTTAAATAAATTTTTACCATTTCTGTGCGTTCTTTAATTCCTGGCAGAGGGATATTAATTTTTTTGTGCATGCGTTTGTACACCGCTGTGTCCAAATTGTCTGGATTGTTGGTTGCTAAAACAAACATACATTTTTCAGCCAAGCCCCCCGTGCGTGCCAAAAAAGTGCTGACTACTTTGGTGCCATGCTGATCTTGTGAGCTGCGCTTGTGCAAGAATGCGTCTGCTTCGTCAACAAAAATAATAAGCCCGTTTGGCGCCTGGTCGGCCCAGTCAAAGAGCTTATTGAGTTCAACAATATCTTGCCCCTGGTCAAATTGTGCAAAATTGCCGCCGGGAATAAAGAGATAGTCCATGTTGGCGTACTGTGCGAGTTTTTCGGCAAACAGGGTTTTACCCGTGCCTGGCGGGCCGTAGAGCAAGAGGTTACGGAAGGGCAGCTTACTTTCTGGGATTTTTTTTGTATCTTGTGCAAATTCATGCAATTGTTTTTTAAGATCGTCACTCAAAACAACATCGTCAAATATTTGTTCTTTGGTTTCTGTTAATCCAAAAAATGTTTTGAAACGATCGAATAGCGTAACATGAAAGCTGTTGGTAGCAAGCGCAGGGCGACCGAGTTTTGCTTGCGCATAGTTGTAGGTCAATTTGCCGCCGTAATAAACAACGCTCAAAAGTACGCACGTGCCAACGGTAAATATACCAGCGCGTGTGAGCGTTTCGGGTTGTGTTGCAAACTCAGAAATAAAGCGTAAGCGCTCCAGCGCACCTTCATTTTCAACCGCTTTATTGGCAGCAGTAATAGCAATTTGTGTTTTGCGATCGTGTTCTTTTTGGTACACGTCCATAGCTGTTTGCCAGCCAGTAGTAATAATTTTTTCAACATTGTCGCCGGTTTTTTCACTGCGGCGGTCCAAGTTTTTTAATTCTTTGCGACATGACTTTATTTGGTCGTCAATGCTTTTGCTTGCCTGTTCGTACGCGGCGCTTCCCATCTGGCCACGGTCGCGTTTAACGCCGATTTCTTGGCGTTGCGTTTCTAGTGCATTAATTTTTCTTTCAAGTTCTGAGCGCTTAAAGCGCGTTGCTTCGGCAATTACTTGGGCTGATTTGGTAACGGCGGTAGCAACGTCGTTGGCGTTGAGCGTAAAGCCGCCAATGTTAATACCCAGCTGTGGGCCCGCGGCCCAGGTAGTATTTGATAAAAAAAGTACTAAGCACAATAAACTATTTTTGTTCATAAATTTTTTCATAATGTTCTCACGAGTTAGCTGCTATGGCAGGTTGGTCAATGTCTTGGGTTGCCTGCTGATACATGTTATAAGCCCCTTTTATCAGTGTGTACCAGCCTGGTAGCGATGTAATAATGGAACTGTAAAGATTCCATTCGGCCATTTTTTTGTTACGCAGGGCAAACCAGGTGCGAAATGAAAAGTGCAGGCCGGTGCGCACAAATGATGCCATGGTTGTTTCAATAATTGCCCGCTGTTCTTGTGCTGTTGCGGGTAGTTGCTGGTAGGCAGCAACGAGCTTGTTAATGCTTTGATAATTTTTTTGTACGTATTGATTCCAAACCGGAACTAAGACCATGTTGTTAAACCAGGCAATAAATAAGAGCTGAAAAGCCAACGCTTTAGTCATCTCAAATGTTGCAGACTGAAAAAACTCTGGTATCAGGCCGCAGCGTTTAAAGAGGCTGTTGGCAATTTCAATAAGATTTGTTTGCGCTGAATTAAAGGGCAAGAACATAACAATGTGTTCTTCAACTAACGAAAAAATAGGGATGGGGTTTTGGAGTGGTTCGCTTTTTTTTAAGAATGAAAATGTGGTATCGTTGCCCAGTAGGCCGTTGCGCAGTGCCAAAGCAAGCTGGCTTCCTACAAAATGCATGCCAATCAGCTTGGCAAGTACAGGTTGCTTAAATGTGTTGTACGAAAAATGTAAGCGATTGGTAATGTTGGAGATGAAAACTTCGGGTTGTGCGGGCAAGCTTTGTTGTTGCACAAAAAAATTAGTAAGTGCATTGACACACTGCGTTTCAAGCGTTCGATACAAATACCAGTCTAGGCCAACGTGTGCGGCGGTAAATGTTGCTTTGATAATATCTTTATTATAAACGCCCAGTTGCAAAGGGATGCCGTTGCGTGAAAAGGGCAGGGAAACTTCAAACAATAATGTATTGTTAAATTCTTGCTGGCGGTCGATTTGACGTTGTTCGGTAGTGAGAACGTGGTTGATAAATTCGTCGCTGGTGTAGCGAGCGGTTTTGTCTTCAATCTCTTGAATAAAAGCATCGAGCGATGCATCGTCTTGATAAAAAGCAAGGTCGGCCTGAGTGCCACGCGTTGTACGTGTGTGTGAGCAAAAGCCCGAGGCACTCATGATGTGCAATGCAAAGATGCTAATAACGGCCGACCTTATATTTGTAAACACTTACCCACCCAAAATAATTTATTTACAATCAGAATCTTATCGATGTTTGGACCATGATATCAGCAAAAAAATATATTACAATACTTTTCGCACTGAGAATCAATTAAAAAATAAGAGGACTGAAAAATTGCTCTTTTCTTGCACACGTTGGCAATCTTTTGTATAAATTTTCTTTGTCTTGAGTTCACGGTGAAATCTATAACAATGGTCTTGTTTTTGCGGCCATAACGAGTTAAAGTCGTAGTGTTGTATTTGGTTTTTTATCGCAAGGAATGTTACATGCTTGGTTTTATCAAAGATAAAATAAAAAAAGTTTACGCAGGGTTTACCAAAAAAATTTCATCACTCTTTTTGCGCAATCAGCTTGATGAGGAGTTTTTTACTGAATTGAGTAATTTGTTGTTGGTTGCTGATGTTGGTGTAAAAACAACAGAGCGCTTAATTGTGCAGCTTAAAGAACAGGTTTCAAATAAAACGATCGAAAATAGTGATCAACTGCGCGAGCAGCTTGAGCAGATGCTGCAAACGATTTTAGAAAAGCCAAGCCGGCAGGCGGCAACGCAGCCTATTATTTTGATGGTGGGCATTAATGGCAGTGGTAAAACGACCTTTGTGGGCAAGTTTGCAAGTCGTTTAAAAAAGCAAGGCAAAAAAGTTTTGCTTATTGCGGGCGACACATTCCGTGCTGCAGCAACGCAGCAACTGGCCGAGTGGGCAACGCGCGCAGAGGTAGAAGTTTTTATTGGTCGTGAAAATCAAGATCCAGCATCGGTTATTTTTGACGGTTGTACTCGTTTTAGCCAGGGCGGTTTTGATCATGTGATTATTGATACAGCTGGTCGCTTGCAAACAAAAACTAACTTAATGCGCGAGCTTGAAAAAATGAGAAAGATTATCGACCGTCAGCTGCCAGGGTTGCCGGTTGCAACGTGGTTGACGGTTGACGCCATGCTGGGGCAAAATTCATTGCGCCAGGCAGAAGTGTTTCATGAAGCAACCAGTTTAGATGGTGTTGTGGTTACCAAACTTGATGGGACCGGCAAGGGTGGGATTGTCTTTTCGATTATTGATCAGTTTAATGTGCCTATTATGTTTGTTGCGTTTGGTGAAGGTATTGAAGATATTAGTGAGTTTAATGCGCGTGACTACGTGCATGACTTGCTGCATGAGTAAAAAAAAAGAAGGAGAAGAAGATGATGAAGAGCGTGGTGAGTGCTGTGTTGTTAACGTTTTCTATGTGTTCGCATGTTTCGGCAAAAGATAGTATTATGCCTAGCTTGCGCCGTGTTCGCGACAAAGTTGAAGAAGCGTTACGGCATCCGGTACAATCGTTTAGAGATATTTTAAAAAATTCAACGGTTGACGAACATGGCAAGCAAGTGATTACGTCTGGTGTGGTAACGGCCAGTGGCATTCAACCACTGCAGGGTGCTGATGCGCGCTTGCACGTGGCTATGGGTAAGTATCGCATGGTGTACTGGGCCAACAATAAAGATTTTTTTAACCGGTTAAAAAATAGTGCTGCGCAGTCTCGCGCACAGGCGTTGGATCTTTTAGAAGATTGTTTGACCAGAAAATTTGCTGAAGAAAGGGCGCCGCTCATTTCGTTTGCGGCACAACTTAAAGAAGAAGAAACTATCTTGGACCAATGCGTGACCGAGCTCTTTGCACTGGCAACGTACAAAAATAAAGATGAGCAACCATCACAAGCTTTTTATCAACAAGCGCAAAGCTGCCTGCAAGAAGCTGCCGACCTTAAAACTCACTTGGCAGATTTGATTGGCTTGGTAGAAAAGCTATTACTGGAAAATTAAATGCACAATGTTCCTGTTCAACAGATTATTGCAAAACTAAACCAGCTTCTTGTTGCGGGGGGGCTAGAGCCTCACGATGCGCAGCAAGAGGCTTGGTGGCTGCTTGAAAAATTAGTTAATCAACCGCAAGCGCATCTTATTGCCCAGGGCAGCGTTGGCTGGGACAATAAGCGCGAAGAGCGTATTGCGGGTTGGATTTACCAGCGTACGCATGATAAAAAACCATTACAATATATTTTGGGCTCGGTGCCGTTTGCCGATCTTGAAATTCTTGTTGAGCCGCCAATTCTGATTCCGCGGCCAGAAACCGAAGAGATTGTAGTGTGGCTAATTGATGTGATGCGGGCCAGCGGGCGTGCTGATTGGCGTATTTTAGATTTGTGTACCGGTTCTGGCTGCATAGCGCTTGGCTTGGCTGCAGCGTTTGCTAATGCGCAGGTGATTGGTATTGACAAAAACCCTCATGCGGTTGATTTGGCCAAGCGGAATGCGCGTCACAACAAGCTTGAGCATGTTTTGTTTATTGAATCTGATTTGTTTGAAAATTTAGATCCAACACTTCGTTTTGATATAATTATTAGCAACCCGCCGTACATTTCCAACGAATCGTACCAACAGCTGAGCACAGAAGTGGTGGCGTGGGAAGACAAGCAAGCGCTGGTTGCTGCGCGCCATGGCATGGCATTGTATGAGCGCATTGTTGCGCAAGCACCGGCTTTTTTGGCAAAACAAGAAACTAATACCGTGCCGCAGCTGGTGTTTGAGATTGGCAAAGATCAAGACAGTATTGAAGAGGTTATTCAACATGGTGGCTTTAAGGACGTGACGGTGTATCATGATCTGCGCGGCTTGCGTCGCTGGGTAACTGCTATTTTCTAGTCATTTTTTTTTACCAATAATAAGTTTGTTTAAAACTAAGGATAATTTGTGGAAGAAAAACCAAAACGTTCGCTTTCGACTATTTTAAAAAATATTTTCTTTGGCTTGTTGATTATCAACTTTGTGCCGATAGTTTTTTATTCACTCAAAGATACCTTTTCAAGCGTGGTATTTCCCAAAGCGCATGTTGCGTACATGAAGTTGGGAGAGATTAACGATTCTACGTTTTATGCAAAAAAATTGCGCAGTGTTCAAAAAGATTCCGATATCAAAGCGCTGCTTATTAAAGTTGAATCGCCCGGCGGTATTTCGGGTTCTGGCGAAGCGCTGTTTAATGAAATCAAAAAATTCAAAGCAAAAAAGCCAGTGATTGCTTTTGTTGAAAATGTGTGTGCTTCTGCTGGGTACTACGCCGTGTGCAGTGCCGACAAAATTATTGCCAACGCGGCATCGTTGGTGGGCAGCATTGGTACGTTGATGCAAGTTCCCAATGTTAAAGGTTTGGCAGATGCGTGTCATGTTAAGGTTGCGTATATCAATGGTGGTAAATTTAAAGTCGCCGGCAACCCCGTGCGCGATTTGACCGACGAAGAGCAACAACATTTGCAAGATCTTACGCTGCAATCGTACCAACTATTTGTTAACGATGTAGCGCGTGAACGTAACCTTGATAGCAATAAAGCAAGTGAGTGGGCCGATGGCAAAATTTTTGTTGGCAGCAAAGCGCTTGAGCTGGGGCTGATTGACCAAATTGGTTCGTACAGTGATGCGCTTGATGAAGTTAAAAAGACGCTGGGGCTTGGCGAAGACGACGAAATTACCTTTGTGCAGCTCAAGAAAAAACAAAACCCGGTGATGGAGTTGTTGGCTGGGGACCAAGATTTTGCTGGCTTGGGCTCTTCGAGCTGGTCTAAAAAAGTGGGCATGTTTTTAAGCAACGTTTGGTCAACCTTTACCGGTGCTCAAACACGGGCTGGCGTGGCATTACGGGCCTAAAAGGCCGTTTTTTCGATTAGGCAAAAAAGCCCCAAAAGCACTATTTTTAGCATGTAAACTCTTATATTTGTATAAAAAGAGGCGTTTTCTAGCAGGATTAGACGCCTCTTTTTTATTTTGTTACAATTAGAAATATAAAGCCTAGGGGCTTGAATCTAGGAGGTTTCTAATTTTCTTATTGTCCGGGGGTTATTATGAAAAAATTTATGAATAAATGTATCGCATTATTTCTTGGGCTTATGGTTATGCCTCATGCGCTGAGTGCAACAACGGTTCAGTTGGTAACTATGATGAGTCCTGATGGGCAACGTGTGCATATCTTTTTTGATTGTCATGGTTATGATCCTCATCTCGCTACATTTGATAAATTTAGCCACTTGGTAAAAAATATTTGTGCCGGCGACCTAGAAATCGACTTGCTTACTGAAGGTTGTAAGCATAAAGATAGTTTGGTTCTGCCGCACGACGAACCACTTTCGTTAGATGCATTGCAGGCAGATGACCAATTAATTTTGTTGAATATGTTTAGTTTTTTAAAATCAAATGAAGACCATCCAGCTCTTGCACATGTTACAACTAAAAATGTTACACCTGTTTCATATTCTTTGCATGGTAAATTGGTTCGGGCTTCCAGATATTTGGAAAGAGCAATTACCCACTGGTTAGATTTGCTTAATTCAGAATGTGCACCAGATTTGACCGATGAAGACCGAGCTGTGTTAAGTCAGCAAACTAAGCATCATATTGAGCAAGCAGTTGTGCAAAAAGTGAAAATTCCCGTAAGAATGATTTTGGCTGATTATTCAGATGCCGAAATGTTGAGCTCTGTTTCTTTAAATTCATTGCTTGCGACAGTTAATCAAGATTTTGGTGTTACGCGCGCAATGCTTCAGGCTGGTGTGCCGCGACGTGTAGCAGAGGTGTTTTACGATAGAATTCAGAATACGCACTGCCAGATAAAAATGTGGTTCGAAAAATTAATTGATGCAGGGTTT
Source organism: Candidatus Babeliales bacterium (assembly GCA_019749895.1). NCBI lineage: Bacteria > Candidatus Babeliae > Candidatus Babeliales > Candidatus Babeliales bacterium. The sequence continues at coordinate 136,873 of JAIEPG010000001.1, forward strand.
TCTGAGCAAGAGGCAAAAGATACTCCCTTGTTAACATTGTACATGCGTGCCCTTGGCGATGAATGCTCAATGCAAGAACGACCAAAGACTGACGCGATTGAAAATGTGATTGGCGATATTAACAATCAGTTTGGTCATATTTTGGAAATGAATGCTTTTTGCCATATTTTTTCTGAGCAAAGTGCTCAGACTGTTGCCGTTTTTGCGGGCGGGTTTCACGCACAAACATTAGTTTTTTTCTTGCAGCAAGCTGGTTATAAAAAAGATTTAGATTTTACGATTAATGATAAGCCGTATGGTGTTTTGGTTGGCGAGTGTCAAAGTGGCCAAGCAATCTCAATGCCCAAAGAGCTATACAATTGTTTGAGTACCGACGTGGCAGAGTTAGCAAAAATAGGTATTGAATATGTTGAAGAAGATGTTGTGCCTGAAGCAGAAGTTGCTGGTGCGGCAAGTTCTAGTTCTTCGAGTTCTAGCTCCTCAAGTTCAATAACAGGCGCTCGTACAAGTACAAAGCAGCAACAACCGCCACGACGCTCGGCGCGCTTGGCGGAAAAAACAAAGCGTCAGCGAAGAAGATAAATAAGTTCGGAGGTTATAATGAAAAAATGTATAAAGAAATTCGTAGCGTTGCTTATTGGTCTAGTTCTTGCAACGCACATGCATGGTGCGGCGACATCTGATGGAGCTGTAGATAGTCGTCTTTTGGAGGAATACAATTCTGTTGCAGACGCGGTAAATAACGATGCTAGGAGATGTTGGGATTTCTCTGGAGGAGTTTCTATCGCGGTTTGTGAAGAAAATGCGCCAACTATTTATGGCATAGTTAAGAAGTATGCAGAAAGATATGCCATACCCATGCCAGCGATTTTCTTGGCACATAGGGATTTAAAACGGATTGCTGATGGTGCTGAGGTAGAAGGATTAACGCCACGTCGCTCTTCTGTGCTAATTGGTCCGGATCTTCTACGTCACTGTAGCCTTGATGATTTTGAAGCGGTTATTGCGCATGAACTTGCTCACATAAAGTGTCGACATAAGTTAAAGATGTATGGCATGTATGCTGTGTTTCTTCCATTTGCCTATATTCTCTGTAATTTTTTTGTATCGTTGATATACATGGTGATGCCAATTGATCCGTCTGATGATCAAACGAACCCATTGCTTTATTCTGTTAGCGCTAATTTTCTGTCGTTTTATTTTGTGCATCTTGTAATGGACTGTATTAGGAATTGCCAAATGAGGTATTCTGAGAAAGAGGCAGATCTTAAGGCTTTGTCTGTTCTTGAAAAGCCAGAATGTTTAGTAAAATTTTTCAACAAAGAGTTAGCAAGAACTGTTGATGAAAGATTTGAAGCAAGTATTGGTGGTTTATGGAAAATCTTGGATAAATGTTTTCGTTCGCATCCAGAATTTCAAGAACGTATCGACTATTGTGGGCAGGCGTTAGAAGACCGTTCGGAGTAGGTTCTGAGTGAGTTCGCGTAGCTAACCAAAAAAATTAAAGCCTCAAAAAATCTACATCGTGAAAAGAGAGAACTAATTTCTCGTTTCCGACCTTCAAGCATAAAGTTCCGTTTGGGAGCAGGTGATGGGCAATGCCCGTGATTGTGCTCCCATCTTTTTTGTGTACCGTAATTGTTTTGCCAAGATAGCTTTGTGCTGCAACCCACGTTGCAAAAATGTGGTCATAAGCGCGAGAGTACCAGGCTTGGTACCAAGAATCTAAGCTTGTTAAGATTGTTTCTTGCAGAGCGGGCCCTTCGACAGGCTCAGGGCAGGCGGGATTAGAGTTTTGTACGCATAAACTTGTTGCAAGTTCTGCTAACTCATGTGTTGGCTCAAACGTGTTATTAACATTTAATCCAAAAGCAAAAATAATGCCGCGTAATGTGTTACTGTCCCATACCAGCTCCATGAGCATGCCGCCAACTTTTTTCTGATTAATTACAAAGTCGTTGGGCCATTTGAGTGTAACGCCATACTGAGTGATTGCCTGATAAATGCCGCACGCAAGTGCCATAGAAAGTTTGGTAAGATCATCTTCGTTTGGTGCAAAACTTGGTTTGAGAACAAAAGTCAAAGCGAGTTGGCCAGGCGCCCAGTGCCACACTCTGCCTTGCCGGCCGCGTGCGCGCGTCAGCTCGTGCGCAATAAAAACTGCACCGTCTTGTGCTGTGTCCAGATACTCTTTGGCCCACGCAAGTGTGTTGTCTGATGATTCTTTATAAAAAAAATCAGAGCCAATTTTTTTAATCATGTTTTATTTTGATTATGAAACGCGTTGTTTAATAGTGCGTTCTGTCTCGCGTTTGATATCGCGTTCTTTAAGTGACTGTTTTTTGTCGCGTGCTTTTTTATGTTTGGCAACGCCAATTTCAAGCTTTACCAGCCCGCGATTGTTTAAGTACATTTTGATGGGAATGAGTGTCATGCCTTTGCGCGAAACTTCACCAATCAAGCGGTTGATCTCTTTTTTGTTGAGCAGCAGTACGCGTGAGCGGCGGGTAAAATCACCACTACTTTTATCAAATGCGTGCGAATATTTGCCAATGTAGCAGTTGGTTAAAACAATGCCGTTGCCGTGAACGGTTGCAAATGCGTCGACCAATGAAACGTTGCCAGCGCGAGCTGATTTAACTTCATCGCCAATCAAAACAATACCGGCTTCAAAGGTATCGTTAATTTCATAATCGAAGAATGCTTTTTTATTGCGTGCTAATTCTTTCATGGTCGTTGTTTTACCAGTAACTTTTTAAAAATCATCAGCAAGATTGGGTAGCTGAGGAATGCCGAACTAATACCAAGAATATTGCCACCCACCAGGAATGACACTATACATATGTTACCAGATCCAAAGATTTTTTCCAAAGGGATATGCCAAGAAGGGCTAAACCCGCCAATGTGGTGTACTAGCCAATAGCCAAAGGCATAATCAAGAGAAAAGAAGGGGATCATGGTCCAGGGGTTATTAATGGACGTTACCAAGAAAAGTAAGGGAAAATTGAGGGTTAAGAGCCACTGAGCAATCAGCATCATGATGGTGTGGGCTCCAGGAAAGGGTGAAAAAGCGATATAAAAGCCCAGCGCGCACGACAAGGCAAGCGTGTGGGGCGAGTGGCCCGACATCAGCGCTTTATTAAAAATATTCTTTATTTTTTTTTTTATGTTCACAATTATTTCCTGGTGTGGGGTAGTAAGAACATTTGGGTACAATTTACGGGGGAAAAGTCACTATTCGCTTTAGAACCTTGCACAATGGTAGGTCCCTTTGTATGCTTTAAGCAAAGCAGACTTACCGAATTATTGCAAGATTTTATCTCCGATTAAAGGGTCTATAATTATGAAAAAATTTTTTTGTTTAGTAACGATACTTGTGGTCGGTGCCGCCCTTGCCGCCGAAGAACATGTTGTTATTAGATCGATGGCCGATCTTGAAAAGTTTCGTGCTGCTCACTTGAGACCTGCTGCTTCTCAGCCAACTCCTGAGCCTGCCGCTCAGCCAGCACCTGCTGAAGTTGTGGTGCCCGTTGCCCAAGGTGCTAAAATTATGGGTTGTGTGCGCGTTGACGGTCAAGAGGAAGTGGTACCGCAATTTCGTGTTTACTTTGATGGTATGGCAACCATGAGCAACCGCGATGGCTTCTTTTCATTCCCGCTAGAAAACAGTGCAGAATTTAGTAACTACTCGTTAGTGCTTTCTAAAAATGTTGAACAGCGTTTTGTAAATACCAACACGCTCAAAAGTTTATGTGTGCGTAAAGATAAGCCGTATCGCCAATTTTCGTTTACGCGCACTGGTACCAGCGACGGTGTGTGGAATTGGGAAGAAACGTATTTGCCACACAATGAGCGTTCGGTTGGTCGTAACACCATCATAGTGCTGGTTGATCCAAAATTTGTCGATTACTTGGAGCCATGGGAAGTGCGGCTTGAAGGAAATTTGGTAAAATTGCCGCGTATTGTTTTAAAGAAAAAGAAAAAAGAAAAATTGCCCCGTGCTGCTGCTAAGTCTTTGTTGTACTCGCTTGATTCAACTATTTTTCACGAGCCGGTGCAAGAGGCAACAAAAAGGATGGCAAAAGGTAAAGGGCAGATTTCGCTTGCGCCATAGATAACGAAAGTCAATGAATTATGAAAAAAAGTAGCGTAAAAATGACGAAATCAAAAGGTGTTAAACCACCGGCACAGCACTATCTTCAAGTTTTGCTTGAGATAAAAAATCACGTAGAGCAATCTGCCGTTAAGGCTGCAACTGTGCTGAATGGGGCTATTAACGAACGCAACTGGGAAATAGGAAAGACCATTGTTACTAAGCAGAGCGCAAATAAATGGGGTTCGAATTTTGTAGATATGGTAGCTAAAGATTTACAAAATATGTACCCAGGAAATAAGGGTTTTTCGGTGGCGAATGTCTATCGAATGAAGGCTTTTTATGAGGCATATGAAAAAATTCGCGCAGCTGCGCGAAAATTAAGCGAGTTACCTATTTTTGCATTGCCCTGGTTTCATAACGTTATATTATTGCAAAAGATAAAAAGTAATGAAGAGCGTCTCTGGTACGCTCAACAGTCGCTTGAAAACGGTTGGAGCAGGGCTATACTTGAGTCATCAATTAAGTCCAATCTTTACAAGAGGCAAGGTAAGGCTATAACGAATTTTACCAAGACTTTGCCAGCGCTTAATTCTGAAATGGCTCAAGAATCGTTTAAAGATCCTTACGTTTTTGATTTTTTAACCTTGCACGATGAACATGTTGAGTATGACTTAGAACACGGTTTGATTACTAATGTTCAAAAGCTTTTACTTGAAATGGGCAAGGGGTTTGCGTTGGTTGGTAGGCAATATCATTTAGAAGTTAGTAATAAAGATTACTACATAGATCTTTTGTTTTATCATTTTAAGTTGCGATGTTTTGTTGTTGTTGAGCTTAAAGCCCGTGAGTTTGACCCACGTGATGCTGGGCAAATAAATTTTTATCTTTCTGCTGTTGATGACTTAGTTCGTAGTCCTCAAGATGGTCCAACCATTGGCCTTTTATTATGCAAAACAAAGGATAATTTTACGGCAGAATATGCTTTGCGCAATATTGTTTCTCCAATCGGGGTAGCTGAATATGAAACAGAAATTATGAAAAAGTTGCCAAGAAAACTCAAGGGTAGCTTGCCATCAATAGAAGAAATTGAAGCGGAATTTGAAAAGCAGGATGCTGTTGCCAAGAAGGAAAGCAAGGCGGTTATGAAGTCAAAAAAAGTGAAAACAAGCAAGAAGTAGCATAATTTTTCTTACCAAGTTTACAAAATTCGCACAGCTGCGCGAATTTTGTAAATTATCAAAAAATGGTTGTAAGTTCAGGTTATTTCTTACTTTTTTCCAAAATCTCTATCGCTTTATCAACAACCGAACCATGAATTCCTTGATTACGTAAAATATCAAGTGCAACGTGCTGTTCAGAAATGCCGCGTTCAAGTTTGTATGGATAATAAATTTGTCCACCGCGCACATGCTCTACCGAAACATGATAGTTGCTAAACGTTTTTGTGTGCTGCTCAAGTTCGGTCAGCAAGGGAAAGTGCGTAGCAATTAAACACATACTTTGGTCATAGCCCGCCAAGTGCTGGGCAACGCTGTACGCAGCAGCCGTACCTTCAACCGGCGAAGTGCCATGGAAAATTTCGTCAAATACGGTAAAGCTAAAGTGGCCTGGTTTTAAATGTTCAATACCATCCACCAGCTGTTGTGTGCGAATAGCTTCAGTTTTAAATAACGAGTTACCTGCGCCAATGTCGTCGGTGATATTCAGATACGTTGAGATCATGCTAAACGGCGTGAGCGTAAATGATTGTGCGGGTACAATGCCAACGCTTTGTGCCATAACTACGGCAATGCTGAGTGCTTTGAGTGTGCTCGATTTTCCGCCGGCATTGGGGCCTGTTAAAATAACGTTGGCACGGTTGCCAGGGGTTCCCAGCGTGATTGAATTTGGCACTACATTTTCAGGGTCAATTAATGGATGCCAAAAGTCTTGCGCATCAACCAAAGGTGCATCTGCCTGGGCATAGTTGGCAAAGCAGTACGGTGTGTTGGTGTTCCGATTTTCTTCAACAAGCGTTGCCAGAGAAATATACGCATCAAGTTTGCCAACGGCGCGAACCATGTCTTGTAACTCTTGCAAAACTTCGCCAATTAAACGATAAGCAAGTAAAAATACGCCCTTGTGTGAAGTCATTGAATTAAATAAGCTTGGTTTTTGTTCAAACGTTTCAGATTCAAGCAAGTCGAAAAGCTGTTGTAATTTTTCTGATGCGCCAATTTTTTCGTCAAAAAAAGTTGTGATTGGTGTAAGTTCTTTAAAGATTGTAAGCGTTGGTATTTGTTGCATAACATTATAAAATTGGCGTGTTGCTTTTAAGTATGTTGCCACATGATCGGCAAATGTGTGTACGCATTGCTCAAGTAAAAAGCAGTCACTTGCCCAATCAAAACTTTCTTTAGTTTTGCCAGCGCACAAAACCGCGCCAATTAATGCCAACACACCGCGCAGTTGAGAATTTTCTTTGTCCCACAAATAGCGCCAAATAAAACTTTTTCGGTTGCGATATTGCTCGGCCCACGACTTTACGTGTTCAGGAGATTTGTCAGAATTTGCCAATTGCAAAACGCCATAAATAGTCAGCGCTAGCGTTGTTAAGCCGGTGATGACGGTGTCTGAAATGCGTGCACCATGATTGGTTAGGCTGAGCGAGAGGAGTGCTAAATCACTTTCATTAAGTGTCTCTAATTTAATTTCTTCAAATCCAGGAATAGAAAAATAGCAGCGATTGAGTGTGTTTTTAAAATGATCACGCTCCCAGAAAGAGAGTAAAATTGCCTCTGGTGTTTTTAAATCAGTCAGCGATTTTTTTAACTGCTCGCGCAATTCTTTTTTTTCAATCAATGTTTGAATAATTTCTTGACGGCCTTGAAGTTTAGGAATGTTGGTGGTTGCTTTTGCCAACATGCTAAACAACGAACATTTACCAACTTCGGTGCCGGTGCGGTCTATGCTGGCACCAACATATTTGTTGCGGTCACTTTTGCCACAAAACAAATTGAGGTCTTGCCAGGTTTGGTCGTTATCCAGCGCATACTGCTTGTCTTCATGCACGGTTTCAGTTTTTTGTAAAAAATCAAAGGTGCGGCGGCGTAGGTACGAGGCTTTGGGGTTGAGGCGGTGGTGTGTATATTGTTCAAGATATTCGCGCATGGTGTTTGCTTCCCAGCCGGTATCTTCCCACATAAAAGAACCCATATTAATTTCTTGGATTCGCTGGGCAAAGGTTTGTTTGGTTTCTTGTTCTTGTTCAGATTCTTCTTCTTCTGCAGGCGTCGTGTTAACAAAAGTAAGAGGGAAGGTACCCAGGAAAATAGCAAGACTAATGAGTTTTAGCTGCTTGTTCATTATAATTACTCTCTGAAAAAAGATTAATAATTTACGCGTAGGCAGCTTAGTTTATTTAATTTTTTTTGTAAACGGCAAAGAGCGGAGGTGAACAAGAGATTTAACGATTATGCACGTCAAGGTGCAGATCGGAAAACAAGCCTTGCTCGTGTTTATAGCCCCCAACAAAGGCAATCATGCCGCCGTTGTCGGTACAAAATTTGGGCGGTGGTGAAAAGAATGAGAGTTTTCTTCGTTCGCAAAAGGTGGTAAGCCGCTGCGTGATATATTTGTTGCACGCAACGCCGCCACCAAACGTAACTGCTTTAAGGCCGGGGTGTTGTTGCAAGGCAATTTTAATATTTTTTTCAAAAATATCAGCAATACACACCAAAAGAGAACTAGAAACTTGTCGTTGTAGTTCTGGCGTAATTTTTTCTTTGATTGGTCCGGTTTGCAAGTTGTAGGCACCTTGCTTTACCAAGTTATAAAGAATTGCTGTCTTTAAGCCAGAAAAGCTAAACATCAATTCGCTGTTTTTATTTTTGGTGCGTGGGTAGTCAAAGAAATCTACAAAGTTTGCCTCACGCGCAAGCTTTTCAATAATCGGTCCGCCTGGGTAGCCAAGGTTGAGCAAATGAGAAATTTTATCAAATGCTTCACCAGCAGCATCGTCCAGTGTATTACACAACTGTTCGTAGTCACCAAAGCCTTTAACAAGATACAACGCAGTATGTCCGCCAGATGCTGTTATAGTTAAGTGAGGAAATGGTATTGTCTGCTCAACAGTATTGTCTGGTTTTAAGAAGGTTGAAAAGACGTGGCCTTCAAGATGGTTTATGCCAATAATTTTTTTGTTAGCTGCCCACGCCAAGCCTTTTGCAAAGCAGATGCCCACCAGTAATGAGCCGGCAAGGCCTGGTGTGTTGGTAACGGCGATGGTATCGATATCGTTTACCGTAACGCCTGCTTGTTCAAGCGCTTCGGCAACAATAATATCAATACGTTCAAGTTGCGAGCGTGATGCAATTTCTGGTACTACGCCGCCATATTTTTCGTGATATTGAATTTGAGAAAAGAGCGTGTTTGAAAGAATTTTTTGGGCAGCTGTATCAAATACAGCTGCACCAGTTTCATCACACGATGTTTCTATTCCTAAGATGAGTGCCATAGTTTTTGTTATAAAATTATGATGAAGATGATTCGTTAGGGCGCTTTTTCTTAAGCATCATTTCCCAGAACTCATCATTCGTTTTTGTTTTACGCATTTTATCGATCAAGAATTCCATACCTTCAATGGTATTCATTGAGGTAATGAACTTTTGAAGAACCCACATATTCTTAACTTGTTCTTCACCAAGCATGAGCTCTTCACGACGTGTACCAGACATTTGAATATCGAATGCTGGGTATACACGCTTGTTAGAAAGCTTACGAGTCAGGTGAATTTCCATGTTACCGGTACCCTTGAACTCTTCAAAAATAACTTCGTCCATGCGGGAGCCGGTTTCAACCAACGCGGTTGCAAGAATGGTTAATGAACCACCTTCTTCAACGTTACGCGCAGCACCAAAGAAGCGCTTTGGACGTTGCAGGGCGTTGGCATCAATACCACCAGTCAACACTTTTCCAGACGATGGTGCCATGGTGTTGTAGGCACGTGCAAGACGCGTGAGCGAGTCGAGCAAGATTACCACGTCGTGGCCGCACTCAACCAAGCGCTTAGATTTTTCAAGTACAATTTCTGCTACTTGAATGTGGCGGGTGGCGTACTCGTCAAAGGTTGAGCTTACAACTTCAGCATCAACAGAACGTTCCATGTCGGTTACTTCTTCGGGACGCTCGTCAATCAGCAAAATGGTCATTTTAACTTCTGGATTATTTTGCTTGATCACGTTGGCAATTTCTTTTAACAATGCCGTTTTACCGGTACGCGGTGGTGCAACAATAATACCACGTTGACCTTTTCCGATTGGTACTAATAAATCCATGATGCGGGTGGCAATTGATGAAGTATTTTCAGATAAATTAAATTTGGTGTTAGGAAAGAGTGGTGTCAAGTTTTCAAACATCGTTTTAGTTGCAGAAGATGCCGGTGATTGATAGTTGACTGACTCAATGCGTTGCAACGCAAAATATTTTTCGCCATCTTTTGGTTTGCGAATGCTTCCTTTAATCACATCGCCGGTGCGCAGGCTAAAACGTTTTATGTGGATTGGTGAAACATAAATATCGTCTGGGCCTGGGACGTAGTTAAATTTTGGTGAACGCAAAAAACCAAAGCCATCTGGAAGGCGTTCCAAAATACCTTCGCCAAAAATGTCTATTTTTTTATCAGATTGAGATTCAAGAATTTTGAATATAATTTCTTGTTTTTTCAGCGAGCTAATGTCGGGCAAACCAATGTCGTTTGCGTAGGCAATAAGACTGGTAATACCCATGCTTTTCAATTCTTGAACGTTGATTGATTTTCTTGGTTCGCCGCCATTTTCGTTATTGTTTGGTGTTTCAATCAGGTCATCAAGATCTGAAAAGTGTGGCATTTGTTGGTGTTGATTTTCTTTTTTATTTTTGAAGTTGCGATGTTGGTTATTATTGTTGTTGTTATTGTTGCTTCCTGGCCGAGAAGGTCTTTTGCGATTGTTTTGATTATTCTGGTGGTTGTTTTTTTGATAGTTTTGTTGGCCAGACTGTTGTTGTTGTTGTTGTTGCTGAGGCGCTTGTTGGTGAGTATACGCTAACTCTTTTTGCTCAAGTTGCGCTATTTCAAAGTCTTGTTGAACATTGGTTGGAATATCGGTTTGAACATCGTTTTTCAAATCGGCAGCAGTGTTGTCTGGAACGGTAGGAGTTTTAGGTTTCGTATTATTGGTAGACATTGGGCCATCGCTTTTCTTATTTTTATTGTTAACCATGTTCTATCTTGATTTCCTTGCAAAAAACAACCAACTAAAATCGGTAGATTTAACTAAAAAGGTGAATAATGTGAGCATATGTTTACATGCATATGAATGATGTGTAGCACAATGTTGAGACATGATGCTACACATACTATAAAACTTTTAATCTATTTATATCAAATAATCGTAAATCTACGAAATTGAAACCTAATCGAAAGATCTTTTTTTGCTTACAAGCTTATAATGTGCTGGAAGCTGAGTCAGTAGTTTTTGGTTGCTTTTTAAGCATATACATAATGGCTGTTGCTACGTAAATTGAGGAATAGGTTCCTACAACCACACCCACGCCCATTACCATTGAGAGCCCACGAAGTGTGTCCCCGCCTAAAATTATAATAGCAAGGATCGACAAAAATGTCGAAACGCTTGTCAAAATTGTTCTCTTAAGCGTTTGGTTAATACTTAAGTTAATAATATCATACTCTGAAAGCCCGCTCATTTTTTTCAAATTGTCGCGTACGCGGCTAAAAATTACAATGGTATCGTTGAGAGAGTATCCCAACACTGCCAATACTGCTGCCAAAATGTGTACAGAGATCTGTTCGCCGGTGAGCAAAATAAATACTAACATCATTAATACGTCGTGCAACAAAGCGATTGTTGCACCTGCTGCGTAACGAAATTGCGAACGAACAGCAATATAAAAAAGCAGCAAGATTAGTGACAAGAAGACCGCCACAAACGAATTCCACTTGATATCTCTACCAACTTCTGGTCCTACCTGCTCAATACCGCTAATTTCAACAGGATTGTCGGGAAAGCTTTGTTGAAGCAACGCTTTAAATGAATCTTCAAGGTTTTCTGCCAAGGTATCCATGTGAAGCGTGATCAAAAAAGATTTACCGTCAGATCCAAGTTCTTGAATTTCAGCGCCCGAAGTAGTATCGCCGCCCAGAGCTTGACGCATAGCGCCAATTTCTAACGGTTTTTGAAAAGAGACACGTATTTCAGCGCCGCCGGTAAAGTCAATGTGATAGGAAAATCCGCCTCGTACTACGTATGCTACCAAGCCGGTAACGAGTAAAAGAACAGAAAATGCCAAACCAGCAAATCGGTATTTCAAAAAATCAAAACGATATTTTACCAAACCTGATGAAACTTGCATTACTTCCCCATCACAAATAAAATATTAAAGAATTGACTATATGCTTGAGTCCACATACATAGTGCAGAAACGAATGTTTAATTGGTTACTTTGCAGTAATAACTGAAACAAACTTTCTACCTTTAAAGCCAATGTGAAACTTCACAGAACCATCCGCAATAGCGAAAAGCGTGTCGTCTTTGCCGCGCATAACGTTTTTACCTGGATGAATTTTTGTTCCGCGTTGACGGACAAGAATGTTACCTGAAAGAATGATTTGGCCGTCGAAACGCTTACAACCTAAACGTTTACTTATACTATCGCGGCCATTCTGCGTAGAGCCACCACTTTTACTCGTTGCCATGCTATAATCCTCGTTTTGTGATACTTAAACAACACAAGATATCGTTATCAATCAAAGATTTGTGATTTACAGATGTCTTCAATTAAGACGTGATATCTTATTTTGCTTCCTTTTTTTTCAAAAGTCAAAGGTTATTTGGTTATTTGACCCCAATTTTGGCCCGTTTTTACGCTTACGTCAAGGGGTATTTTCCAGTCGGTTACTTCTTGCATAATTGCCAAAACCATGCTTTTTGCCTCAGAAAGCTCATGTTCTGGTACCTCAAGTACCAATTCGTCGTGAATTTGTAAAATAAGACAAGAAGCCATCTTTTTTGCCGTAAAAGCTTGGTCTAGTTTGATCATGGCAATCTTCATAATATCAGCTGCTGTGCCCTGGACGGCTGTATTAACGGCAATCCGTCGGCCCAATTCGTACCGTATTTTGTTCTTTTCGGCCAGCTCAGGCACATAGCGGCGCTTGCCCCACCACGTTTCAACATAGCCCGTTTCAAGCGTTTTTTCAATTACGCTCTCCATCCAGGTCTTAACCTTTGGGTATTGAGCAAAGTAGGTTTCTATATACTTTTTGGCTTCTGTTGCCGAAATTTCTAACTCTTGAGATAGACCGTAGGCGCTCTTGCCATAAATAATACTAAAGTTGATTTTTTTGCCAATTTGGCGCTGCTCGTTGGTAACCTGGTCAGGAGCTACCTCAAACAGCTGGGCGGCCGTTTGCGTGTGAATATCACGGCCTTGCTTAAATGCCTCAATCAAGTTTTCGTCCTCGCTTAAGTGTGCCAACACGCGTAGCTCAATTTGCGAATAGTCGGCCGCTATAAAGCTATGTCCGGCAGGGGCTACAAAGGCTGAACGTATTTTAAAGCCATAATCTGAGGAGGCGGGGATATTTTGCAAGTTGGGGTTGTTGCTGGAAAGTCTACCTGTTGCTGCCATGGTTTGGCTGTATGATGTGTGTACGCGATGCGTTGTGGGGTTGATAGTCAGCGGTAGTGGGTCCAGGTAGGTATTTTTTAACTTGGCAAGTTCGCGATGACGCAAAATAAGCCCTGGGATGGGGTGAATTTTGCTGAGCTTTTCAAGAACTTCGTGGTCGGTAGATTTGCTGCCGCCTTTGTTTTTTTTGACACTTGGCAGACCGAGTGTTTCAAACAACAGTGTTTCAATTTGTTTTGGCGAGTTGAGATTGATTGGTGCCTCGCTGCCAATACTCATTTGATGACCGTCGTGATAAATGGCCGAAAATAGTTTTTCTTCAAGGTGTGCCAACTCTTTTTCAACTTCTTTGCCGGTTGTGCGCAACATGTCAGCGTTGAGCACAATACCCTTGTATTCCATTTTTGTTAGCACGTGATACAGCGGCATTTCGATTTCGTCAAAAATTTTTCTTAGCACCGGTTCTTGTGCCAGTTGCTTTTCAAAGATTTCTTTAAGTTTAAGCGTTTGCAAGGCATCGTGCGCGCCGTATTCTGCGCCGTTTTCGATAGGAACCTGATTAAAGCTTTTATACTCTTTGCCCATAACTTCTTTAAATTTGCGCATGGGCTCGTTGAGATAAAAGAGCGAAAGATTTTTGAGATTAATTTTTTGCCAAGCGTCTCTGAGCAGGTTGGCAGCAATTAACGTGTCAAATGTAGTGCCGCGTGGTGTGATACCGTTGTTCAAAAACACAAGTTCATCAAATTTCGTGTTGTGCAAATATTTTTCTATTCTTTCTGATTCCAGCAGCGGCTTGATCAGCGCCAAGCATTGGTCAACGGGAATTTGTGGATAAGTTTCGTTGTGCGGATGGCGCAGCGGAATGTAGTAAGCCCGTGCATGGTCGTAGGCAAACGAAATACCCACCAACACGTCTTGTAGCGGATTGCTGCCGCTTGTTTCAGTATCTAGCCCGCAGTAGCCAGTTTTTTCAATTTTTGCCAAGAGGGTTTTTAGCTGCTCAACGGTTGAAACAATAACACACTCCCACGTTTGGGCAGCACTGTCAAACATGCTTTGTTGTGCTTCTACGGTTTTTTTTGAGCTTTTTTTTTCTGGACTTGCTGTGTTGGGGTCTTTGAGAAATGCTCTAAAGTTGAGCTCTTCAAAAAAATCGCGCGCATTGTCCCAATGTTGTTTGTCAAAAGCCAGGTCTTTTTTGGTTAAACCGGTTTTTGTGTAGTGTGGTAAAAACAGCTTGAGCGAGAGCAGGGCGTTATCTTTTTGTTCGCTCAACAGTGTTTGCGTGCGCTTCTTTTCTACTTTATCAAGATTGTTATACAAAGCTTCAAGCGAATCAAAGCCTTTTACCAGATCTTCTGCTGTCTTTTTGCCAACTCCTGCCACGCCGGGAATATTGTCTGACGTGTCGCCGGTTAGTGCATAAAAAAATGGAATCTTTTCCGGTCCAAAACCGTGCTCGGTAATAAAATCTTCTTTTGAAACGAGCTTGTTTTTAAACGTGTCCAAAATGAGCACATGATCGTTTGCCAAAAGTTGGTACATATCTTTGTCGGCGCAGACAATTACAATTTGTTCGTCCGGATGCTCTTTGACTAGTGACGCAATTAAGTCGTCGGCTTCAAAGCTGTCTTTAGAGACGTTGCACATGTTGATCAGTTCAATAAATTTAACAATATCTTCTTTTTGTTCAAAAAGATCGCTTGGTGCTGCTTGACGGGTTGCTTTGTACTCGGCATAAACTTCTTCACGCGTTGCCGTAGAGCTTTTGCTGTCCCATGCTACTACGATCTTTTTGGGGTCGAAATCTTTGATAAGCTTGCTGATGGTGCGGCAAAAAGCAAATGTTGCATGGGTTGGTTTACCCAGCGGTGTGTGCAGTGGGGGTAGGGCGTAATACGAGCGGTACAGGAAATAAGAACCGTCAATGATAAAGAGCGCATCTTTTTTTATAGCAGATAGATCCACGTGTTACCTTTCAAACAAACAGTGTTTGTTTACTGTAGCACTATTTTTTCATTTTTGAAAAAGGTATCTCACCCAGGCTCTTGTTTTTTTTAAATTCTTGCTCATAGTAATCCAAAGGGTGATGGAAAGAGGAGTTTATTAATGAAGATAATTATACGAGCCTTGTGCGTGGTGCTAGTTGCCTGGTTGCCTGCTGCCCACGCGGCAAATCTGACCGGTACATCAAGTATTGTGTATCAAAATGCGCATTATGTTTTCCGTAATTTGAATAATGCTACCGGTTATGTGCGTCTCAATAATGGTTTTACCATTTTGGCAGGACAAACTGCTGCACTAGACACGTTTATAACTGTTTCTGGCGCCATCGACCTACGTACGACTGGTTCGTTAGACTTACGTAGTGATGTTTATTTAGCTTCAAATATTACTTTTTCTACCGGTGGGGTAATCAATGGCCGCACCAATGCTATTCATTTGGGTGACGATGTTTCATTGCCTTCTGATTCTGTTTTTCGGTTTATATCAAATACCATTATTGATGGTAACAATCAAAATGCGCTGATCTTTCAGCCTCATGCACAGCTTTTGTTAGAATCTAGAGTGAGTTTGACTCTCAAAAATATGACGATTAGGACGACAAGAAACAGTCCACATATTCCCATTATTAATTGCTTTGATCAAAGAGGCCATGTGACGCTTGATAATGTGACGCTTGAGTTGGCTGATGATTTTCCGTTTAGAGCTGGACGTCTGTTCTTTCGAAACGATGTTCGATTTACCGGTACTTCGTGTTTTACGTATCAGTCGTGCATGGAAAGCTCTATTATGTCTCGGTCGTCATTGATGTTTGATCCAGGAATGACGTTTTATTATTATCCAAGTTCTGATAGAAAAGATTTAATTCAGCTGACTGATAAAAGTTCGAGCATTGTGCTCAAAGGTTCAGGAACTACGTTGCAAAGCACCAATACGGGACTGCGCTTAACAAAGGGAAGATTATTTCTTGATAACAAAGTAACGCTGAGTACTCGAGCAAATACCGTTCCGAATGGTTTTGTGCAAGTTGCAACAGCTAGTTATGGAACGCAAGTAGATACGGTTGATTGGAGTCCAAATGGGAGATACTTGGCTGTTGGTGGTGTTGGGCCAACAAATACGCTAGAATTTCAAATTTATCGTTTTGATGGTTCAGCACTTACGTACGTTACTGGTGATAATTGGGCTGGCGGAGGCGCAGAGGTGTATTGTGTTCGTTGGCATCCAAATGGTCGTTTGATTGCCGTGAGTGGCGATGCTACCAATGATGTAAGAATTTATACCTTTGACGGAACAAATTTGACAACCTTGCGCGTCATTGATGTTACAGCTACAGGCAGAGTTCCTTGTGTTGCCTGGAATCCTGCAGGAAATATTCTTGCTCTTGGAGTGCGCAATGATACGGCGCTTAATGAGCTGCGGCTTTATGCCTTTAACGGGGGTTCTTTAAGCTTATTGCAATCGCAAGATTGGGGAGCTGCTGCTGGATCTTTTGTTAACGATATTGCGTGGCATCCAGGGGGTGGTCATTTTTTTGCTGTTGGTTCGCAGCAAGTTGATTTAGCAGAGCAGCGTTTGTATAGTTTTAATGGTGCATCGTTTACAGAACTTGCTTCGCTAGATTTTGGCAATTCGGGCGTATCAACTGAATTTTCTCCTGATGGATCATACATTGCGTTGACGCAGGTAAATGCCGCAGCAACTGCTTATATTCTTCATATTCACCGCTTTAATGGAACTTCTTTTACATCGTTAGTTACCATAAATAATGGAGGAAGTTTTGTTGCTCGCTGGAGTCCCGATGGTATGCATTTAATTGCTGGGGGAACAACTTCTGCAGGTGGCACTGAAATAAAATTATATCGCTTTACTCGCCCGAGTACCTTAACAGTAGTGGCTGGTTATGATTATGGAACAGCGGTGAATGGTGTTGCTTGGAGTAAAGATGGTAAGTACGTTGCAATTGGTGGCAATGGTCCTTCTGGTGGACACGATGAAATAGAAGTTTACTCAGTTGCTTATCGTTTCGACACGTCCACGCAACCACTTTCTAATGGCATTGTGTTAGGAAACGCAGCTTCTGGTGCAACGTTTGATTTGGACACAGCCATTTTTGGTGGCTCTCGCGTTGAGCTTTATGGTCGCTTGCTCTACGATTCATTTTCGTAAAATTACAAAAGGTGTAAGTTATTAATGAAGACAATTATACGAGCTCTGTGCTTAGTGCTGGTTGCCTGGTTGCCTGCTGCTCAAGCGGCAAACTTGACTGGTACGGCAAGTATTGTGTACCAAAATGCGCATTATGTTTTTCGTAATTTGAATAATGCTACCGGTTATGTGCGTCTCAATAATGGTTTTACCATTTTGGCCGGCCAGTCGGCGGCCTTGGAC
The DNA here is from genome assembly GCA_019749895.1 of Candidatus Babeliales bacterium. Taxonomy (NCBI): domain Bacteria; class Candidatus Babeliae; order Candidatus Babeliales; species Candidatus Babeliales bacterium. Next base: position 154,034 of record JAIEPG010000001.1, read on the forward strand.
ACATTTATTACTGTTTCGGGTGCTATTGACCTGCGGACTACTGGTTCGCTGGACTTGCGCAGTGATCTTTATTTAGCTTCAAACATTACTTTTTCTACGGGTGGTTATATTAATGGCCGTTCTAATACCATCCATTTGGGCGATGATGTAACGTTGCCAACCGATAGTGTTTTTCAATTTGTTTCAAATACGGTTATCGATGGCAACAATCAAAATGCCCTCATTTTTGCTCCACATGCACAACTTCTTCTTGAGTCTCGTGTGAGCTTAACGCTTAAAAATATGACTATAAAAACGACGCGAAACAGTCCAAATATACCGATTATTCGTTGCTTTGACCAGAAGGGGCATGTAACGCTTGACAACGTGACGTTGGAATTAGCTGATGATTTTCCGTTCAGAAAAGGTCGTATATTTTTTCGTAATGATGTGAGGTTTACCGGAACTTCTTGTTTTATATATCAGTCGGTTATGCAAAGTTACGTTTCTTCACGTTCCCTGTTGACGTTTGATTCTGGTACTACGCTGTATTATTTTCCAAGCTCAACAGATAAAGATCTCATTCAGCTGGCAGATAAAAGCTCGGTGCTTTTATTAAAGGGTTCCGGGACAACTCTGCAAACAACAAATACAGGGATGCGTTTAACTAAGGGTCGTTTTTGGTTGGATAATAAGGTTACGATAGATACGATCGCTTCAACTGCTTTTAATACGATTACGCAGGTTACAACACAAAATTACGGAGCAACGGGTACCCCGAATGGTTCTGCATGGACTCCCAATGCTCGCTACTTAGGAATAGCAGGCATTGGTTCTGACAGCGGAAATGAGATTCAAATCTTTAGTTTTAATGGAGCAACCTTGAGTCTTGTTGCATCAGTTGACTGGGGATCGGGAGGTGCTACGTATAATATAAAGTGGCGACCAGATGGTAGAACTTTTGCCGTAACTGGGAATCAGGCTGCATCTGGTTTAAAATTGTATAGGTTTGATGGAACGACTATTACGTTACTTTACAACGTTTCTCTTACCACGGCGGGACAGTTTGTTTTTGGGTTGGATTGGAGTAACGATGGTCAATACCTTGCTCTAGGTATTCCTACGCCCACAAGTGGGAATGAAATTCAAATTTATAAGTTTAGTGGGATATCGCCACCAACTCTGGTTACTGGTGTAAGCATTAGTGCGGCGGCAACAAATGGTCCCGATGGGATATCTTGGCATCCATCTGATAGATTTTTGGCTGTTGGCGCAGGAAATTCAGTTACTGATGGTAATGAAGTACGGGTCTACTCATTTAATGGGACTGCATTAACGTTAGTGACCAGTGTAGATTATGGGACAGAAGTGAACTATGTAGAGTTTAGTCCAGATGGTAGATTTATTGCTGTTGGGGGTACTGTTCCTACAAGTGGTAATGAATTACAAATATATGCTTTTAATGGCACTTCTCTTCAGTTGATTGCTAGCGCGGATATTGCCGGAGCTAGTTCAGTTATACAAGAATTACGTTGGGATCCTACTGGGCAGTTTTTGGCAGTTGGTGCAACCGCGGTGACTGGCAATACAGGTTTAAGAATCTATAAGTTTGATGGGTCAACATTGACATTGCTTTCGAGTATAGTTTTTAGTACCAGTGGTTTTGGTGCATATAGCTTTTCGTGGAGTGCCGATGGAAAATATTTAGCCGTTGGCGGTGCTATTCCTGGTTCTGGTCATAATGAGATTGAAGTTTACTCAATTTCTTATACGACCGAAACCGCAGTTCAAGCTCTTTCAAATGGTCTTGTACTAGGAAACTCTGTTGCTGGTGCAACGTTTGATTTAGATACAACCATTTTTGGAGGCTCACGCGTTGAGCTGTTTGGTCGCTTGCTCTATGATCCATTTTCGTAATTTGAAAGCCTGTGGTATTCTTGGATCAAAATAGTATCACAGGCTTTATCATAAACTAAAGGTCATATGAAAATTTTAGGGTTAGATCTTGGCGACAGATGGGTTGGTTCCGCACTGGCAGATCCATTGGGCATTAGCTGCCGGCCGTATGAAACGGTTGAGCTTGAAAATCTTGAAACGTTTTTAAGGCGGGCAATTCCCGATCAAGATATTTCGGTAATTGTGGTGGGCTACCCAAAAACGATGGGCGCGGGTACCGAGAGTGATCAGACGCGTAAAACGGTTAAACTCAAAGAAGAACTTGAACAAAAATTTACCAACGTTGATTGGGTTTTGTGGGACGAGCGCTTAAGTAGCAAGCGGGCCGACCAGCTCAAGGGCACGGGTAAAACGCCTGAAGAAAAGCGTCGCCAGCATTCTGTTGCTGCGTCGTTTATTTTGCAAAGCTATCTGGATTATAAAGCGTTCAGTTCGAGCCAAGAAGACGAATAGCTTGCATGCCAAGTTTAAGTCCGGCTTCAACATTTTCTTCCTGATCGTCAATTAACAAACAATCGTGTGGGTTGAGTTTGTAGGTTGTGAATAAATAATCAAAAATTTCACGATCTGGCTTCATAAAGCCTGCAGTACCTGAAACAACCAAGCCATCAAAACAAGCAAAGAGTTTTGGATGTTGTTTTTTGAGCAGTTCAAAACTTTCTGCGTCAAAGTTTGAAAACAGGTACAGGTTGTACTTTGGTGTGCCGTCAGTATTTTTTTGTTTGCGTAGGAAATGAACGAGCGGTATGAGTTCTGTTTCTTGGCATGAATCGGCAAAGTGTTGTGGGCTAAAAATGGTATCTACGGCAATGGAAATAATTGAACCTTCAAGATCGCTGCTAAAATATTCTGGATGAGTTTTGATGGTCTTTTGTACATCTGCTTTTATTTGCTCGCTGGTTTTTTTCCCAATCTGCCATTCGTAAATGAGTTCGGGCAATATTCTGCCTTTGTAATATTTGTTGTTGGTTGGCGGGCTCATTTTGTCTAAAAAATCGAGCATGATGGGAATAATATCAAAGGGGCTTCTCAAGTGCCACAAGGCATAGCCAAGCAAGCGCAAGATGCCAATTTTTTGTATGTATAAAAGCTTGCTGGTGTGAATTTCGAACAATACGCCGGTCATGTCAAAAACTATATTTTTTTGTGTAAAGCTTGGTGCTGTATCAATAAGCTCTTGCATGTTCATGAGCGTTGATTTTGTATGGTTCATCGTTTTGCAATCCTCGCTTTCTAAAGATTTAAAAAATTCTTCAAAAACTTCTGCCGTTTCTTTGGCAATTTCGGTTTCGTCAAACATTCTTTCTTTGTTGGTTTGACAAGCTACGTTTGAAAGATTGAAAAGTATGACGATGAGTGCGAAGTGACGGGCTGTGTTCATTTTTGTTCTTACTTTTAAAAGAAACAAGGTGGGTAGTACTTTTTAATGCCGTTTACTATAACCCAAAACAAGCTTCTTGCGAAACAAGTGCTTTGCGCAGTTGCCCAACTCCTTGCACATTGCCAACCATAATAAACCCTTTAAGCATACCATTGTGTACCAAAAGGCGGTGGTAAAAGTCAGCTTCTTTTTTTATTAGTTGTTCAAAGCCATTTGGTTTGCTGGTGGGGCCGCAGGTTACAAATGTTGTGCCAAAAATATTTGAGCTGGTAATGTTGATGGTGCCCGCATACGTTTTTTCAACGCCTGCCATTGTTTGAGCTGCAACCATGCCTTGTTGTACAGCGTCTGGCCAGAGTGTGCTCAGCGTGGTGCCGCCGGTTACCAAGTCGTACACGCGGCAGATATCGCCGCCCGCAAAGATAGTGGGATTACTTGTTTGCATGTGTGGCGTGGTGACAATGCCGCCATCTTCAATAACCAAGCCTGCTTGGTGAGCAAGTTCAAGATTGGTTTTGCCGCCGATTGCAAAAATGACCATGCCGGTTGGCACAACCGTGCCGTTGTTCAATTGTGCTGCAGCGACCGTGTTGTTGTGCGTTATAATTTCTTGAACCGAAGTTGAAGTAAGCAATGTGATGCCGCGTTGTGCCATAAGGCTGGCGATGTGCTGAGCGCCTGCTTGGTCAATTTGGCGTGCAAGCACGTGAGCTTCGCGCTCAACAACCGTCAAGCCAAGGCCGTGTGCCGAAAGCGCGTCGGCGCATTCAAGGCCGCTCAGGCCTGCACCAACAATGGTTGCGTGTTTAACATTGTGTTGTTTGATGTACGCAAGAATGTTGGTAACATCGTCAAAGTCAAAAAATGGGAAAACGCCTTCGGATTTAAAGCCCGGAATATTAGGTACAAAAGACGATCTGCCCGTGCCCAAAAAAAGCTTGTCATAACCAAAGTTGGTACCGTTGGCAAGTGTTATGGTTTGTGCTTGCGCGTCAAGCTGGACTACCCGGCTGTTCAGCATCAATGTGATGTTGTTTTCATCAAAAAAGCTTTGAGGCTTGGTAGCAACTTGTTCGGCCGAGCGTGAGCCTGACAAATGGTCTGCTAGCAGGCAGCGGTTGTAGGGCATAACTTTTTCTGCCGTGACGCAGGTAATGCGCGCGGAAGAATCTAATGAACGTAGTTTGCCGGCAGCGCCAAGCCCAGCGGCGGAAGAACCAATGACAATGTAATGTTTTTGCATAATTTTAGACCTCTTCCCAAAGGTAAAGCAAGAGGGCCAAGATTGCAAGTTTTATGCGTCTTCTAAGACGTTTTTGCTACTCGTGAAATTCAATGCCTTCAAAAACCTGAAATTCACAACCCTCTTTCCAGCCATCGGCCCCAAGCCCAGCCTTAATACTCAGCTGCGTGAGCGTTTCTTCAAGGGTCCAGCCAAAATCTTTAGGCACCTGTGGTAAAAAGACGGCCGAGTTTTTGAGTGCGCCTGTGCGGTCAAATTTCTTTAGAATAATGCCATGCTTACCAATTTCAATGTTTCCCAAGCCTGAAATGGTGGTTGGTGGGGAAAGCACCGAGATATCAAAAACAACCGAGTCTAAATCTTTTTGTGTGACGGGACTGAAGCGGTCGTCGTGAAAAGCGGCCGACTTTGCCATTTCAACCACGGTTTGAAATAACGGTTCTGCCGACATAATTCTGCCAATGCAGCCGCGCAGGTTGCCGCTTTTGGTGTTGAGCGTTACAAAGGCTCCCGCTTGTCTAAACATGCCCGGGCTGACGATTGGCCACAACAAGTGTTCGGCCGTTTGTGCTACTTCAGGTTTAAGTTTGTTGGCAACAACTTCTTGGGCTGTTTTTAAGAGCGCTCGCTTTTCATAGCCGGTTAGTTGATTTTCTTTGCTCAGCTTTGCCAAGTCTTGGCTTGTTACCACCAGCCCAACGTAGCTCACGCTGTCGGCCGCTTGGGCATCGGGCAGTGTGCCAACAAGAGCTTTAGTATCAATGTCTTGTTTATTGCTGCGCGCTTGTTGCAGATGAGCCGAGGTGTAGTAGCAGGCTAGTCTGGTTTGAAGGTTGCTGCCCAAGGTCTTGTTTTCTAGCATAGAAATTAGAATCTTGATGGGGTTTTGACCGCAGATGGTGGTGCCGGTTTGGTCGAGTACGTTTTCAAACTCTTCTAAATTTGGGTTTACTATTGTTTTAACAGCCAGCGAGTCTAGGTACTTCACTTGGTTGCTAATCGTGTCGTTAAAGACCTTGTAGTTGAAATTTGAGCCATGATGAGCAAAGTCTGAACTGATTACCAGTAAGGTCTGGTCGTCGATAATTTCTTTAATTGCTGCTGAAACGTTTTGTACATCTTCAGGTTTTAAATTGCCTACAACTAGCGGCATAATATCAAATGAAGCAATAGTTTCTTGTAAAAACGGTAGCTGCACTTCAACGGCATGCTCGGTAGCGTGCGCCTCTCTAAAAATCTTAAAATGCTCATTTTTTTCAAGCTTATATAAAACTTCTTGGTTAACGTGCAAGTCGCCAAGGGCTGTTTTGTAAACGGTGTAGTCAGGTAGTGCTACACCACGGAAAAGCGTTGTATGACTCGGGGCTAACAGCACAACACGTTTGATTTTTTTGTTTTTGATTGACGATGAGCGTAAGTTCCTGTTTTCTAGCAGGGTTTGGTACGCAGTTGCAGCACACAGGCCCGAGTAATAATAACCAGCGTGCGGTACCACCAGTGCCTTGACGGCGTGCGGGTCAGCTTCAACATAAAAATTGTTGATAGCGAGTGTGAGATAGTTTTTGATTTCTTTGTGTAGCGCGTCTGCTTCAAGCGGGTACCAGCCTTCTGGCAAATGAGCTTCGTGCGTGATCCCTAAGGTTTTTTGGCCGGTGCGCGATTCTTTGGTTACGCAAGCCGGAGCAACAATAAGCCCGGCAAAAGCAATGAGTAACGAAATTTTTCTAGATTTAAATATCATAGTTTCCCCTTTTTTCTGGCACTTCAGGCTCTTCTTTCACGTTTTTCTCTTCTGTTCCTATCTCACGACTAGCCTATTCAAACGCCATAAAATGTAAATTTTTCAAAATTATTGACCATTTGAATATAAAATTAATAATCTGAAGATAGATTAAGATTCAATTAGAAAATTTCACCATGAGGTTGCGAGATGAGTTTTGGTAGTGGGGTGCTGGCAAAAAGCACCGGGAGAGAGCATGAGATTGTTTTGGGTTCGCGCATTATGCTTCTTTTTTTTATCCGGCATTGCATGTTCAAGTTTGGCCGCTCGCCAGCTTGCATTGTTGGATACGGCCCAACGTGAGCAGGCATTGTACCAACCGTTTATTAATTCTGCTCAAGCGGCTGGCTTTCAGGTCAGTTATGTTTCCATTGACCACGTTATGGACCAAGAAGATTTGTTTAAAACCTATCAAGATTTTGATGGCATCTTTTTTCTTTTTAGCATGGAATTTCTAAAGGGCATGCAGCAACAGTCGCCCGTTTCTCAAAAGATTATGGATTTATTGAGTAAGTATGCATCGCTTGAAAATAAACTTACTGGACTCATATTTCCGCCAGTTGCTACTGCTTCAAATGCTGGGCCGGTAATGGCGCTGTTGCCAATTTTTGAACAGTTGGGAAGAAATGTTCGTGCCGATTTGTTTGTTCATGACAAGAATAACAAGAGAGCAAACTCGATGCGTGCTTTTTTGGGGCTGACCAATCGCTTTATTTCTGTTCCCATGGAAGCTCGGAGCCTGCCTTATCAAACTACGTTGAGTGTTCCGCACAGTGGCCATAGTTTTTTTAGTGAGCCGGTAAATCAACTCTTGCGTGCTCATAAAGCGCGTTTAAATGTTTTGCCGTTTCGTTCAGCAAAAAATTTTCCAGCATCAGTGCGCAATGCTTTTCCGTACGCGCTTTATTGGCACAATCCGTTTTTTAACAATCATGTTTTTGTAAGTTCTAAAACGTTGTGTACGTTTTCTGGTATTACCGAAAGTTTTCGTGTGTGTCCGGTTGACCACGCTTTGCGTAACAAGATGCATGAGGCAATGGACCAGATGATGGTTAACCTCAACAACATTCTTGATAAAAAGAGATCTCACTCCAACCCTGCTAAAGTGCCAGACAGCGGCATTGCCAATGCTGGCACTTTAGCCCCTTCCCAAAATGTACCAGTTACCAGCAAATATGATAAACATTTTAGAAAAATTGCGTGGATGGAGCTGCCAATTTTTGAAGATAAAGACTATAAAGACATGGCCAAAGGCGATGTTGAAAAAGATAAAAAAGAGCGTGCGGTGCGTCAAACGCAGTTGATTAACCATATTTTTGATTCCGGCATGAATGCTTTGTGGATCAGCTTAACACCAAACATTTATTACAGCCCAATCGCAAAATACAAAGAAAAAGAAAAAGTGTTTATGGGCTCGGTTGTGCGCTTTACCAAAAAGTTGAGTGCTGCTGCAAAACGCACCGGCAAGCCGCTGCCTAAAATTTTGGTTGGTTTTGAAATTGCCGACAATATTTATGAGCCCAACTTGCCCAAACAGTTCGCGTGGGATCTTTATAACAATCGCTACGAAGATGTGCCAAGTCCAATTTCTAAAACTTTTTGGGAAAACGAAGTAAAGCTTCCGTTGCAAACCTTTGTGCACAAGTGGCAAGATCCGACTATCTCTCATGGCGTGCCGCTTTCTGGTGTGGTGATAGATCTTGAAATGTATGGCCGGCGCAAAAGTGATATGTTTTTAAATGTTTTTGGTTTTTCTCCAGAGCTGTTTACTGAATTTACTCAAAATAAGAAGAATTTTGGTACCGCCAACGACGCTCACCAGATAGCCCGCCAGCTCATGAAAAACAAAGCAACAACTGAGTACTTTTCTTTCTTGGAGCAGCAGGCACAAAATGTTGGGAGTGATTTAAAAGATTATTGTGAACAGCTGATACCAGGCTGTTTGATGTCGTGCTATGCCGCCACGCTGCATGTTGACTGGTTTTATAAAGGTTTTTTCAAGGGCTTGAGCTCGGCTCAAAAGCCTGTTTATGTGAGTACATTTAATACTGAATTTAAACAGCATCAAGATTGGTTTGCAAAAAATGATAGTAATGTTCGGCATTTGGGTGTTTTGCTGTTGTCAAAAATTAAGAATTTAGATCAAAAAAATTGGGTTGATACTATCTTGAAAGAACATCATGGTATTTGGCTCAATCGTTTTTCTCGTTTGGTTGAGAAATATGAACCAACGAGTTGGATCAGTGTTGAGCAGTCGCCTTTGGAAGAGGGTCAAAAAAAACAGCTCATGAAATATCTAGCTCTTCAGCCATAAAATAATAACTCTTTGCTCGATTGATTGTTTTTTATTACTCTGTAAAGCAGCGTACTTTTTATAAGACAATTAATTTAAAAGAAGGACTGTTTTATGGCACTTGAGATTACGAGTGTAAATTTTGAGCAAGAAATTGCCAAATCTGACAAGCCAGTTGTTATTGATATTTTTGCAACGTGGTGTGGGCCGTGCCGGCAAATGGCGCCCTTGTTTGACGAGCTTTCAAAAGAGTTAGCAGATCAATACAAGTTTGCAAAAATTAATATTGACGATCAACGTGATCTGGTAGTGCAGTATAACGTTTCTTCAATTCCAACCTTTGTGTTTGTTAAAAACGGTCAGATGGTTGGCAAAGAAACCGGTTCAATGACCAAAGATGCTCTGAAAAACAAGATTGAAAGTTATTTTAAATAAAATATTTTGAAGTAACCCTTCGAGACGCCTGTCTTCGCTTCCCTCGATACTTTTTCCTGCGGAAAAAACTCGGGATGAGCGCGCGTCAGGCTCCTCAGGGCAATCGGGAGCTGCAAAATCCGATCATTCTGAGTCCTGAGTTCGGTCGAAGAGCCGAAAGACGGGGCAGTCGGGTTTTTTCTTCGACATTGCTTAATTAATTTCAAAAAATTGTTGCAGAAAAAAACAGATATTTTAAAAAAGCTATGACAAAGTTATGAGCCGCAAACAATTATAAAAAGCCTGTACTCCCCCGTTCTCCCTGAGGAGCCTGACGAAGCTTTTAGCGAAGACAGGCGTCTCGAAGGGCCAAGGAAATAAAAATTATGTTGTCATTTTATGTTTATATCTTGAAGTGTAGTGATGATTCTTATTATACCGGCCACACTGATGATATTGATAAACGTTTGCATGAACATAAAACGAGCACATATGATGATTCTTATACTTCCAGTCGACTGCCATTTAAGCTTGTTTTTATGCAAGAATTTCCGTCAAGATATGAGGCTTTGGCGGCAGAAAGAAAAATAAAGGGATGGGGAAGAAAGAAAAAAGAAGCTTTGATTGCTGGTGATTGGGAAAAAATTTCGCAGTTGGCTAGCAGGAAAAAGAAGTAAAAAAGCCCTTCGAGACGCCTGTCTTCGCTATCCGTCTTCGCCAAGGCTTCGACGGACAAGAAAGCTTCGTCAGGCTCCTCAGGGAGGGCGGGGGAAGTAAGATCTTGGTTCTTCTGAGCTCGGTCGAAGGGTTGAAGGATAGGGCAATCGGGTTTTTTCTTCGACATTGCTTAATTAATTTTAAACTATATTGATTCTTCTCCCCGATCATCCTGAGGAGCTCGAAGAGCGTCTCGAAGGACCCGTTCTCCCTGCCTGTGCGCCATAGCCCGCTCATCCTGAGGAGCCCGTAGGGCGTCTCGAAGGAGGCGAAGACGGAAGGGTTAAATATTTTGAATAAAAAAAAAGAGGCGCTCTTTTTGAGAGCGCCTCTTTTTTTTGTTTTCTTATTTCTTTAGAACTTGTATTCAAATCCAACATTAACAAAGAATGAACGGTCATCACTCAGTCTAAAATCTTCAGGTTCAATACCGTCAGCATCAACTGCTTTTTGGAAAGAATCGAAGAAGTCTTTGCTCAATGGTACGCCAGAAACGTCGGTAAAGAAGCCACCTGGTGCAAACATGGCAAGAATTGCAAAGAGTTTGAGGTCTTTAATAATTTCAATTTCTGAAACGATATTGAACTCAGTTCCCATAAACTTACGAGAATCTTTGTCTGTTGCAGCGCCGCCAGTTACATTACCATTAATATCTCGGGTAATTTCAAATACTTTTGACGGATGAGCTTTCCAGAAGAACATGACGTTTGGATTAATGCTCAAACCTTTGTGTTGGCAGCATTTTGGTTTTACGGTAAAGCCTAAGCCAAATTGATGCAAGTCAGTAAACGCAAAGTCTTCCGTAGCACTGGTGTCGCCCGAACGCAATGTTGAAGGTACTTTGAGCAAGCGTTGACCAAGAACAATAACGCTTGGCACGTTTTTGCCTGTGTACCATTCATGCAAGCCAACAAATTCTTTGAAATTTTTGTTGGTTTCTTTGGTGTGTGGGTTGTTGTCGCCCGAGGCATAGGCATACGCAGCTGCTAGTTTTAAAACATCGTCGTTGGTGGTGTAGGCAAGGTCTATAACGCCCATCCAACCATGAAGTTCGTTAACAAATGGGGGACGAATACGCCCGTCTTTGCTCGTGAATCCACCCGGCAAAACATCAGTATCACTTGCAACAATTTTTTTCGCCGCATCAATACTTGCCGCAGTTACAACGGTTGGCTGTCCTGCGGTAAGAATATGAGTAAAGTATTCTTCAAGTTGGCCAGTAGCATTTCTTCTGATACTAATACGATTGCGATCGAGATGATGCAACGTTTCTCTGCCGTAGTTGCCAGCGATTTCACCGCTGATTTCAAAGCCACGATAAACATGTTCAATGTTTAAACCAAGGGTACCAAGTTGCATTTTAGTGTCGGCATTAACTTCGTTCTTTTGGTCTGAAGCATCGTTATAAAATACATACGGCTCAATGCGCATGTTGTGATTTTTTTCACGCAATGGCTTCCAAACAAGGCGGCTTGCAATTACTTGGTCGTCTTTGCCAACACCGCGCCATGGATGCAGCTTGTGAGTAACAAGTTGTTCTTTTACGGTGTTGAGTGTGTAACCCAAGCTCTTGTCGCGTTCTTCAAACTTTGCATAGTAAATGTCATAGAATAACGCTTCTTTAATGAGTTCACCGCTTAACAAAATACCAGGAGCTGATTTGTCTTCTGGGTAGCTGTAAAGCCCAAGCAAATCACGGTTAGCGCCGTATGCAGATCCAAGCGCTATACCACGACCAAGCGAGAAAGGAAACCAGCCTAATTTAACGGTGTTGAGATAATCGCTTCCCTTTTTACCAAACACTGAATTAAGACTGAATTGTAACCAACCTTCGTTCATCCAAATCAACGGTTTACCGTTGCTGTGGCGGTGGCTACCAAATTCGGTGCTGCTCAATTTTAAGTTGGTAGGCTGAGTGGTGTCTGAATCAGCAAAAACGCTGCCAAGGCCCCACACGCCTTTTTGGCGTAGACCAAAAAATGCTTCAAGAGCTTTGTGATCAAATTTTTCTTTTCCGTAAACAAAGTCAAAATTCAAATCGAGTAGTTGTTTAAAATATTCAGCTTGGTCGGGTAACGCATGGTTTGCCATTTCAATGTCTTTGGCAAAGTAATGCTCAATAAGTATCTTACCGCCAACGGTAGCTTCAAAGTCACCGCGACGCATGGTCAATTTTGGTTTGGTACCAGCAGTGGTAGAAACTTTTTTAAGATCTATTTTTTTTGTATCGGTGCTAATTCCAGGAATACTAGTTGCGCGAGTTGTGCCTGTTGTAACAATAAGTCCAAGAAGTAAAACAGCGAGATGCTTATGCAAAAACTTCATTAAGGTACGTTCCTTTCTGATGAAAAATGGCTGAAATAACTACCTGATTGGTAGATTATTGTGACCGAAGTTTGAACCTTTGTCAATTACGGATAGGCCCTATATTTCGACACAATCTCGCTGCCAACTTGGTAAATTTTACCCGCGCCAATGGTCAGCACTAAGTCGTTGGGTTGTGCAATGTTTTCAAGGACTTGCACAATTTGACTAAAGTCTGAGCAGTGCAGAACAGTAAGTTCTGGGTTTTTGGCTTGAATTGCTTGCGTTAATCGTTGGCTGGTGATGTTGGGAATTGGCTCTTCACTGGCGGCGTGAATGTCGGCAATGATGAGTGTTTCAACACCGAACCTACTTTTCGCACTGGCAAGAAGATTAACAAATTCGTCCCACAATTTTTCAGTTCGAGAGTAGCGATGGGGCTGAAAAACGACGTGCAAGCGGCCAACTGTGCGGCGTTGTGCCACAATCAGTGTTTTTTCAATTTCGGTTGGATGGTGGCCGTAGTCGTCAAAAACATCAGTGCCTTTGAACGTGCCTTTAAATTCAAAGCGACGTTCAACGCCAAAAAATGTTGTGAGTGCTTTGGCAATTGTTTCAAACGAGATGTCGAATTCTAGACACAAAGACAGAGCTGCTAGTGCATTAAGAACGTTGTGTTCGCCAGGAATATTGAGCATTACACGGCCCAACAAAGTTGGCGTGTTTTTACTGTCTTTGTTGCTAAAAACATCGAATACTGATTGCGAAGCGCCCAGCGAGATAATTTTGCCCATGATGTCGGCCTTGCTGCTTAAGCCATATTTTACCGTGCTGATGTGCGGCAGTGGCAAAATTGAACACAAGTTGGGGTCGTCGATGCAGACAATTGCTTTGCCATAAAAAGGCAGGCGAGCCAGGAAATTTTGGAATGTTTGTTTAATATCGTCAAGATCGCGATAGGTATCCAAGTGTTCGGTGTCGATATTGGTTACTACCGCCATGGTTGGGTTTAAGTACAAAAATGAGCGGTCGCTTTCGTCTGCTTCGGCAATCAGCAAGTTGCTGTCGCCAAATTGGGCGTTACTGTCGATATTTTTTAAAACGCCGCCTACAATAACAGTAGGGTTTTTTTGTGCTTCAATCATGATGTGTGAGATCAACGATGTGGTAGTTGTTTTGCCGTGAGCGCCGGTAACCGCAACGCTGTACTTGGTGCGCATTAGCTCTGCCAGCATGAGTGCGCGGGGAATAACCGGAATTGAACGTTCAAGTGCGGCCACAATTTCTTGATGATCTTTTTTAATGGCGGACGAATAAACAAGTACATCGGCATTGTGTACGTGGCTGGCGTTGTGGTCTTTAAAAACCGTGCAGCCAATACTTTCAAGGTGCGTAATTGTTTTGCCTTCACAACTGGCATCACAGCCAGAAACGGTATAGCCCTGCAGTTTTACAATTTCTGCAATACCGCTCATGCCAATGCCGCCAATGCCCATGAAATGGATATGTTCTCTTTTTTTGTACATAAAAAAACTTCGTGTTAAATCAAATAGTTAATAATTCTTCGAACGCCTTCTTCCAACACTGCTGTGTCTCGTGCGTAGCATAAACGCAAAAACGAAGCGCCGCTTGGTCCAAAGGTTTTGCCAGGAATTAAGCCAACTTTTGCATGATTCAAAATATTTAAACAAAAGTCGGTAGCTTCGGCATACTCTGTTTTTAAGAACAGAAAGATGCCGCCGTCTGGTTTTTTGTAGCTAAAAATTCCTGCTTGCACCAGTGGTTCAACCAGCTGCATAATCAACGTGCGGTTGTGGTTGATGATGTTAAAAAAGTTTTGTGAAAGTTCTGGGTGGTCCAGTGCATAAAGTGCTGCGTATTGTGCTGTGTTGTTTAGGCAATTGAGCAAAGCATCTTGCACACCAACCAAATTTTTGATCAAATTTTTTGAAACAACCAAATAACCAATGCGCCAACCGCTCATGGCCATATTTTTTGAAAAGGTGTTGGCGCTGATTACAAAGTCTGATTTGTTTACTAACGTAACGCCAGACGTGAGTGTGCCGGTAAAGTCGTACGTGCGATACGCTTCGTCAATTACCAAATAAATACCTTTGAGCTCGCACCAGTCAACCAGCTCTTGCAATGTTTCGAGTGGCACAAGAGCACCGGTTGGGTTGCAGGGGTTTGAAAAAATAATAATTTTTGTTTTTGCTGTTGTTGCTGCTTTAATTTTTTCAACATCAAGCTTCCAGTTAAATTGGTCAGTGTTGCTAGAGCTTGGTTCAAACATTGAAACAAAAACTGATTTGCTGCGAGCTGTTTGTGCCAAAATGGTGTAAGCAGGGTAGGCCGGTTCTGGAATAATAACTTCATCTCCCGGTTCTAAAATTGCTAAAAAGAGTAGTGAAAGTCCGCCAATGCAGCCGTGTGTTGGTAGTATTTGCTCGCTGGTTACGGGCGTGTTGTAGTTGGTAGAAATATGATGTGCGAGTTTTTCACGCAAAATCTTTATTCCCCAACAGCTTTCATAATAGTCTGTTTTATCGGTGTTGAGCAGCTCTTGAATATATTTTTTTATTTGCGTTGGAATGCCGCCAACTTTTACCGAGCCTTGTGACAATGAAATGTATTCGCGGTTGCTTGCTACTTCTTCAATTTTTTTTATACCGGAAAGAGGGATGTCTAACATGAATGGTCCTTTTTTGCTAGGGTGGGACTGACAGGAGAAGTAGAGCGTAATAAATTTTTTGTTTTTTCGCAAAAAAGGGAGAAATATGAAGAGTGGAAAATTATTTTTACTGGTTATTTTTTTACTGTTTGGGCAGGCGTTACGTGCAACAAGTTTAACAGGCACTGTAACGCAAGTGTATCAAGATAAGCATTATGTGTTTCGTAATTTCAATACGGCAAAAGGTTATGTACGTTTAAATAATGGTTTTACCATTTTGGCCGGCCAGTCGGCAGGCCTTGATACGTTTGTAACTGTTTCTGGTGCTATTGATTTGCGCACTACCGGTTCGTTGGATTTGCGTGGTGATTTATTTTTAGACGCTCATGTCACGTGGTCAAGCAGCGGCAAAATTTATGGCCGTGGCAATGCCATACATCTTGGTGGCTCTTTGAGCTTGCCAACGGATACGATTGTACAATTTATTGATGATACAATAATTGACGGCCATGGCAACACGTTAACGCTTGGCGCGCATGCGCAGCTGTTGCTTGCTTCAGACGTTTCGTTAACACTTAAAAATATGACTATTGAAACAACGCGCAACAGTTCACACATTCCTATCATTCGCTGTTTTGACCAAAAAGGGCATGTGACGCTAGATAACATTGAGCTGGCATTGACAGACGACTTTGCGTTTAGAACCGGGCGCATGTTTTTTAATAACGATGTTATAGTTACCGGCACTTCCTGTTTTATTTATCAATCGTGGATGCAAAGTTATGTTGCACCGCAATCACTGCTGACCTTGGATCCTGGTACTACGTTTTATTATTATCCAAGCTCCGCTCGAGAAGATTTAGTTCAACTGGTTGAAAAATCTTCAGGCATTTTTTTGAAAGGTTCTGCAACAACGTTGCAAGTAACGCATACCGGTATGCGTTTAAGCACAGGGCGGTTGTGGCTTGATAATAAAGTGACGTTGAGTACGCGGGCCTTAACAGCGCTTGATTTAGTAACGCAAGTGACTTCAGCCAATTATGGCTTTTGTCCTTACTCGGTTGATATTTCGCCAAATGGACGTTATTTGGCAGTAACTGGGCAGATCCCGAACAATGGCAATGAGGTACAAATTTTTAAGTTTAGCGGAACAATACTTACATTAATTGCGTCGGCGAATACTCCAGGAGAAGGATATCAAATAAGGTGGAGCCCAGATGGACGGTATGTTGCCAACATTGGTGGGGGGGGCATAAGGGTCTATAGTTTTGATGGCACAAATCTTGTGCAGACGGCAAGTGCTACGCTTACATTGGCAAATGCCTTTAGCGTTGCTTGGTCTCCGGATGGCCGTTATATTGCTGCGGGTGCAAATAATACCACCGATGAATTGTCAATTTTTCGGTTTAGCGCGGGCACCATAACACTTCTAGACTCGCTCGATCTTGGTGCTGCTGTAGACGTTGCGCCTGTTACCATTTCTTGGCATCCGCAAGGTGCTGTTTTTGTTGTAGGAACAAATAATACCGTTAGTGGAGGCAACGAGGTTCGGCTCTATTCATTTAATGGTTCTTCGTTGTCGCTGTTGACGAGTGTAAGCGTTACCACAGCGGGGGCTGTGCAGTACGCAGAGTTTAGTCCAGACGGCGATTTTCTTGCTGTTGCAACTACGGTACCAGCGGTAGGACATACAGAGTTAGAAGTATATACTTTTAATGGTTCTACGCTGACCAGAGTTGCTGGAGTTTCTACAACTACCCTTCAAGAAATTGCGTGGAGTCCTGATGGGCAGTACATAGTAACAGCATTCGGAAACATTTATCGTTTTACTTCGACCACGCTGACTGCCGTTGCAACGGGGGTAATTAGTGCCAATACGGGCGTAAGGTGGTCGCGTGATGGTAAATTTCTTGTGGCCAGTGGTGGAACTCGTGATGTTGATGTTTATTCAGTTGCTTATCGCTTCGATACACGAACACAAGCGCTGACCAACGGCATTTCGCTGGGCAACTCAACTGCTGGCTCTTCGTTTGATTTGGATACGTATGTCTTGAGCGGGGCCACCGTTAATTTGGCTGGGCAGTTGTTTTATGACTCAACAAGTTAGAAAGCAAAAACAAAAACAAAAAGTAGAAAGTAGAAAAAAGGGAGTAGTAATGAAGCGATTTTTAAAATTATTAGTGGTGCTGGTGCTGTGCCCATCGCTTGTGTCTGCAACAAGTTTGAACGGTACAGCAAGCATTGTGTACCAAGATAAACATTATGTCTTTCGTAATTTTAATACGGCAAAAGGCTATGTCCGCTTGAACAATGGTTTTACTATTTTGGCTGGCCAGTCTGCCGGTTTGGATACCTTTGTGACGGTTTCAGGTGCTATTGATTTGCGTACTACCGGCTCGTTAGATTTGCGTGGTGATTTATTTTTAGATCAGCATGTAACGTGGTCTAGCAGCGGTAAAATTTATGGCCGTGGCAATGCCATACATCTTGGTGGCTCTTTGAGCTTGCCAACGGATACGATTGTACAATTTATTGATGATACCGTTATTGACGGGCATGGCCATATATTAACGCTCGGCGCCCATGCACAGCTGTTGCTCGCTTCTGACGTTTCGTTGACGCTCAAAAATATGACACTCAAAACAACACGCAACAGCTCCAATATTCCTATCATTCGTTGTTTTGACCAAAAGGGGCATGTGACGCTAGACAACGTTGAGCTGGCCCTGGCAGATGACTTTCCGTTCAGGACAGGTCGTATGTTTTTTAATAACGATGTTATGGTGACCGGTACGTTATGTTTTATTTATCAATCAGTGATGCAAAGTTATGTTGCACCACAATCGCTTTTAACGTTCGATCCTGGTACTACGCTTTATTACTACCCAAGTTCAACAGATAAAGACTTGATTCAGCTTAAAGATAAATCTTCAGGAATTTATTTGAAGGGCAGTGCAACAACGCTGCAAGCCACACACACGGGCATGCGTTTGAGCAAGGGTCGCTTCTGGCTTGACAATAAAGTAACGTTAAGCACGTGTGCAGCAACAGTTGCTAATGGCTTTACGCAACTTACTACCGCAAGCTATGGTACGTATGTGAATTCGGTAGATTGGAGTCCTGATGGTAGATATTTGGCCGTTGGTGGCTTTGGCCCAACGAATGGTAATGAGTTTCAAATTTACCGTTTCAACGGCTCAACGCTTACGTACGTTACTGGTGATAACTGGACTGGTGGTGGTACTGAAGTGTGGCGTGTGCGCTGGCATCCAAGTGGAAGATTTGTAGGTGCTGTTGGTGATGCAACTAACGACGTGAGAATTTACAGTTTTAATGGCACAACGCTTACTACCATTGCTGCAACTGATCTTACCGCAACCGATAACGTTAAAGGAATTGCTTGGAGCCCGTCGGGAGAGTATGTTTTGTTTGGGTCTACCAATGATGCAACAATTGAACAGTTGCAGGTTTACCGATTTGATGGTCAAAAATTAACATTTATTGATGGTAATGGAATTGGGCAGGGTAATGTTAGAGGTCTTTCGTGGCACCCAAGTGCGCGCTTTTTTTGTTCTAGCGGGAGCGCGGGGCCAAGTACTGAAACGCGTACTTATAGTTTTAACGGATCAACACTAACATTGATTCAAGCAACCAATGCTGGACAATCTGGTCGTTCTGCCGAATTTACTCAAGATGGTTTGTATTTTTCTGAAACGATCAATCAAATTGGTGGTGGTGATTCACGATTGAACATACTTTCTGTTAATCCTGGAGGTTCCTTTTCTCTCGTTGCAAGCATTATTTATAGTGGCAATAATGATAGTTTTCTTGAAGCCCGTTGGAGCCCCGATGGGCAGTATTTGGTGGGTGGTGGAACAACGCCAAGTAATGGCAATGAGCTTAAATTTTATCAGTTTATGCGGCCAGGAACATTAACTGAAATTGCCAGTTATAATTTTGGAACATCAATTAATGGCGTTGCATGGAGCCATGATGGAAAGTATATTGCCATTGGTGGAGAGGGGCCTGACGGTGGGCATGATGAGATAGAAGTCTGGAACGTTTCGTATCGTTTTGACACAACAACTCAAGCACTCACCAACGGTTTAATTTTAGGCAACTCAAAACTTGGTTCAAGCTTTGATTTGGATACGTACGTTTTGAGTGATGCTACGGTGAACCTGGCAGGACAGTTATTTTACGACTCAACAAGTTAGAAAACAAAAAAAAAGTAGAAAGTAGTAAAAAGAAAAAAGGGGAGTAGTAATGAAGCGACTTATCAAATTATTAGTTGTGCTTATGTTGTGCTCAACGCAGGTGTGTGCAACAAGTTTAAATGGTACGGCAAGTATTGTGTATCAAGACAAGCATTATGTTTTTCGTAATTTTAACACGGCAAAAGGCTATGTTCGCTTAAACAACGGCTTTACTATTTTGGCTGGCCAGTCGGCAGGGCTGGACACATTTGTAACCGTTTCAGGCGCTATAGATTTGCGCACTACCGGTTCGCTGGATTTACGTGGTGATTTATTTTTAGACGCTCATGTAACGTGGTCAAGCAGCGGTAAAATTTATGGGCGTGGTAACACAATACATCTTGGTGGCCCTTTGAACTTGCCAGCTGATACTATTTTGCAATTTATTGATGATACCATTATTGATGGCGATGGCCATGCGTTAACGCTTGGGGCGCATGCGCAGCTTTTGCTTGCTTCTGACGTTTCGTTAACACTTAAAAATATGACCATTCAAACAACGCGCAACAGTGCACACATTCCCATCATTCGTTGCTTTGACCAAAAAGGTCATGTGACATTGGACAATGTTGAGTTGGCGTTGGCAGATGATTTTGCGTTCAGAACTGGCCGCATGTTTTTTAATAACGATGTAGTGGTAACTGGGACTTCTTGTTTTGTGTATCAATCGGTTATGCAAAGTTATGTTGTGCCACATTCGCTTTTAACGTTCGATCCAGGCACTACGCTGTATTACTACCCAAGCTCGACGGACAAAGATTTGGTTCAGCTGCAAGACAAATCTTCGGGAATTTATTTGAACGGTGCTGCAACAACGTTGCAAACAACGCACACGGGCATGCAGCTGACCAAGGGCCGCTTCTGGCTGGACAACAAAATTACCTTGAGTACACGAGCAAATACTGTTGCCAACGGTTTTGTGCAACTCACAACCGCAAGTTATGGCACGCGCGTGCGCTCAGTTGATTGGAGCCCTGATGGTAGATATTTGGCTGTTGGGGGCTTTGGGCCAACTAATGGTATGGAATTTCAAATTTACCGATTCAACGGTTCAACACTTACCTACGTTACCGGTGATAACTGGACTGGTGCTGGCGTGGAAGTGTGGCGAGTGCGTTGGCATCCTCATGGTCGTTTTGTTGCGGCTGTTGGTGATGCAACAAACGATGTGAGAGTTTATAGTTTTGATGGTACAACGTTGGTAACTCTTGACGTAACTGATTTGACATCAGCTGGTGAAGTAAAGGGGCTGGCTTGGCATCCATCGGGTAATTATGTGGCGTGTGGTATTGACGATGATTTGCCATCGACCGAGTTACAGCTTTATAGTTTTAATGGTACCACCTTAACATTTGTTGATGGTGTTGATATGGGTGCTTCGTTTGGGCGGGCTAATGGTTTGGGATGGCATCCAAATGGTATTTACCTTGGAGTATGTGGAACAGCTACGAGTTTTAATGAAACGAGAACGTTTCTTTTTAATGGCAGCACTCTTACGTCTATTGATGATCGCAATCTTGGTGCAGATGGTCAGTCGCTTGAATTTTCGCCCGATGGATTGTTTTTTGCTACTGCTTTGAGTAATGGTGGCCATACAACAAGTCGTTTCAACATGCAGCAGATTAATCCTGGTGGTAGTTTTCTTAATCAAAATACAACAACGTATAATTCCTCCGCTGATATGTCGACTTTTGAAATACGCTGGAGTCCCGATGGGCAGTATTTGGTTGCTTGTGGTACGGGGCCCGATGATGGCAATGAGCTAAAACTTTATCAGTTTACACGTCCAAGTACAGTAACTCAGGTTGCCAGCTACAATTATGGAACATCAATTAACGGTGTTGCGTGGAGTCGTGATGGTAAATATATAGCCATTGGTGGCAATGGGCCCGCTGGTGGGCACGACGAAATTGAAGTATGGACGGTGTCATACCGTTTCGACACAACAACACAAGCACTGACTAACGGCATTTCGCTTGGTAACTCAGTTCTTGGTTCAACGTTTGACTTGGATACCTACGTGCTGAGCGGGGCTACGCTGAATTTGGCTGGACAGTTATTTTACGACTCAACAAGTTAGAAAGTAAAAAATAAAAAATTTAGAAAAAAGAGTAAAAAAGTAGAAAGTAGAAAGTAAAAAAAGGGAGTAGCAATGAAGCGATTTTTAAAATTATTAGTGGTGCTTGCGTTGTGCCCAACGCTGGTACGTGCAACGAGTTTGAACGGTACCGCAAGCATTGTGTACCAAGACAAGCATTATGTCTTTCGTAATTTTAATACGGCAAAAGGCTATGTCCGCTTGAACAATGGTTTTACTATTTTGGCTGGCCAGTCTGCCGGTTTGGATACCTTTGTGACCGTTTCTGGCGCTATCGATTTACGCACTACCGGCTCGCTCGATTTGCGTGGTGATTTATTTTTAGACGCTCATGTAACGTGGTCAAGTAGTGGCAAAATTTATGGCCGTGGCAATGCCATACATCTTAGTGGCCCTTTGAGCTTGCCAACCGATACTATTGTACAATTTATTGACGATACCGTTATTGACGGTCATGGTAACACGTTAACGCTTGGTGCGCATGCACAATTGTTGCTTGCTTCAGATGTTTCGCTAACGCTCAAAAATATGACCATTCAAACAACGCGCAACAGCTCCAATATTCCCATCATTCGTTGTTTTGACCAAAAGGGGCATGTGACACTTGATAACGTTGAGCTGGCGTTGGCAGATGATTTTCCGTTTAGGACCGGTCGCATGTTTTTTAATAATGACGTCATAGTGACCGGTACGTCATGTTTTATTTATCAATCGTGGATGCAAAGCTATGTTCTGCCACATTCGCTTTTGACCTTCGATCCAGGCACTACGCTGTATTACTACCCAAGTTCAACAACAAAAAGTTTGATTCAGCAGCAAGACAAATCGGCAGGAATTTATTTGAACGGCAGTTCAACGACGTTGCAAACAACGCATACCGGCATGCGCTTGAGTAAGGGTCGCTTCTGGTTGGATAACAAAGTAACGGTCAGTACACGAGCAAGCACCGTTGCGAATGGCTTTGTGCAACTTATAACAGCAAGTTATGGCAGCCGTGTGCGTTCGGTAGATTGGAGCCCAGATGGTAGATATTTGGCTGTTGGTGGTACTGGCCCAACAAATGGTATGGAATTTCAAATTTACCGTTTCAATGGCTCAACGCTGACGTACGTTACCGGTGATAACTGGACTGGTGGTGGGGCAGAAGTGTGGCGTGTTCGTTGGCACCCAAATGGTCGCTTTGTCGCAGCTGTTGGTGAAGCAACCAACGATGTAAGAATATATAGTTTTGATGGTACAGCGCTTACAACGCTTGACGTGACAGACCTTACAACGAGTGGGCAAGTGCGAGGTGTTGCTTGGAGTCCTTCTGGAGACTTTCTTTTGTTTGGTATTGATAATGATAATCCTTCTGATGAAATTCAAGTTTATCGATTTGATGGTAACTCGTTAACATTTGTTGATAGTGCGGATATGAATGTGACTTCAGCTTCAGCTCGCGGTCTTTCGTGGCATCCCAGTGGCAAGTTCTTTTGTGTTTCTGGCAATGCGGGAGCGCTGAGTACTGAAACGCGTGTGTATAGTTTTAATGGAACTTCTATTTCTATTGTTCAGGCATCAAATGCTGGGCAATCTGGACGTTCTGCTGAATTCAGTCAGGATGGGCTTTATTTTGCGATAGCAATGAACATGATAAGCGGAGGGGATTCGCGGCTGACGATGTGTTCATTTACAGGAGCCTCATTTAGTGTTGTGCAGGATATTGTTTACAGTGGTGGCAATGATAATTTTCTTGAAGTCCGTTGGAGCCCTGATGGGCAGTATTTGGTGGGTGGGGGAAAATCGCCAACCGATGGCAATGAGCTTAAATTTTATCAGTTCACGCGGCCAGGAACATTAACTGAAATTGCCAGCTACGACTACGGAACATCAATTAATGGTGTTGCGTGGAGCAACGATGGTAAATATATTGCCATTGGTGGTGAAACTTCTACTGGTGGCCACGACGAGATAGAAGTCTGGACCGTTTCGTATCGTTTTGACACAACAACTCAAGCATTGACAAACGGTCTTGTGCTTGGCAATTCAACTGCTGGTTCTTCGTTTGATTTGGATACCTACGTTCTGAGTGATGCCACCATTAATTTGGCAGGCCAGCTGATGTACGACTCAACAAGTTAGAAAAAAATTTAGAGAATAAAAAAAGAGAAAGTAGAAAGTAGAAAAAAGGAGTAGTAATGAACCGTTTTGTAAAATTATTAGCGGTGCTTGTGTTGTGCCCAACGCTCGCGCAAGCAACAAGTTTAACAGGCACGGTAACGCAAGTTTATCAAGATAAACATTATGTGTTTCGTAATTTTAATACGGCAAAAGGCTTTGTTCGCTTGAACAACGGCTTTACTATTTTGGCCGGCCAGTCTGCAGCATTGGACACGTTTGTAACCGTTTCAGGTGCTATTGATTTGCGCACTACCGGTTCGTTGGATTTACGTGGAGATTTATTTTTAGACGCTCATGTAACGTGGTCAAGCAGCGGCAAAATTTATGGGCGAGGCAACACAATTCATTTGGGCGGTCCATTGAGCTTGCCAACGGACACGGTTTTAGAATTTATTGACGATACCATTGTTGATGGCGATGGGCACACGTTAACACTTGGTGCGCATGCGCAGCTCTTGCTTGCTTCAGATGTTTCGTTGACGCTGAAAAATATGACTATTCAAACAACGCGCAACAGTTCACACATTCCTATCATTCGTTGCTTTGACCAAAAAGGACATGTGACATTAGACAATGTTGAATTAGCGCTAGCAGATGATTTTGCGTTTAGAACCGGGCGCATGTTTTTTAATAACGATGTTATAGTTACCGGTACTTCCTGTTTTATTTATCAATCGTGGATGCAAAGTTATGTTGGGCCTCAGTCATTATTGACTTTTGATCCGAATACAACGTTGTACTACTATCCAAGTACGCCGGACAAAGATTTAATACAGCTGCAAAGCAAATCTGCGGGTATTTATTTGAAAGGCTCTGCTACAACGTTGCAGGCTACGCATACTGGTATGCGTTTGAGTAAGGGGCGATTGTGGTTGGACAACAAAGTGACGGTGAGCACGCGAGCAAATACCGATGCCAGTGCTTTTACTCAGGTAGCAACCGCTTCATATGGTACGCAAGTTGATTCGATTGATTGGAGCAAAGACGGTAGATATTTGGCTGTTGGTGGGGTTGGCCCAACAAATGGTAACGAATTTCAAATTTACAAATTTAACGGGTCGTCGTTAACGTATGTTACTGGTGACAATTGGACCGGTGGGGGCGCGGAAGTTTATATGGTTCGTTGGCATCCAAATGGCCAATTAGTTGTTGCCGTGGGTGATGCAACTAACGATGTACGTATTTATAGGTTTGACGGAACAACCCTCACTACCATCGCTGCGATAAGTTTGACAACTGTTGGTTTTGTAAAATGTGTTGAATGGCATCCATCTGGAGAATACCTTTTGTTTGGTATTGATCAAGATGAGTTTAGTGATGAGTTACGAATTTATTCTTTTAAAGCAAACAAGTTAACATTTTTAGATAGCGATGATATGGGTACTTCGGGAGGGCCTGGGTTATATCCAAGGGTAAATGATTGCGCCTGGCATCCGAGAGGTTTTCATTTTATGATTGCGTGTTCAAATCAGGTTGATTTAGATCAAGCCCGATTATACAGTTTTAATGGCTCATCAATTACTCTTGTTTCTTCGCAAGATAATGGGAATGCTGCCGTTAGTACAGAATTTATGCCAGATGGTTCGCATTTTGTGTTGGCACAAGTTAATGCTGCTGCTACTGCTTATGTCATCAATATGTTTAGATTTAACACAACATCATTTACTCTTGTTGATACTCTGACATACGGAGGAAAGCCTTATGTTCGTTGGAGCCCTGATGGACAAAATTTAGTTGCTGGAGGAGCGTTTCCAAGTAGTGGTGGCGAATTGAAATTGTATCAATTTACAAGGCCTAGTACTCTGACTGAAGTAACAAGTTACGATTACGGGGCAGGTGCTTCCATTAATAGTGTTGCTTGGAGTAGAGATAGTAAATATATAGCGATTGGCGGGGATACTCCTGGTGCTGGGCACGATGAGATTGAGGTTTATTCAGTTTATTATCGTTTTGATACATCAACACAAGCATTAACCAACGGTCTGATTTTAGGCAAATCTGCCTCTGGTGCAACATTCGATTTGGATACGTATGTCTTAAGTGGTGCCACCGTTAACTTGGCAGGGCAGCTGATGTACGATTCAACAAGTTAGTTATAATTTATTATTGAGAATAATGATCAGCTCTTGGTGCGAAAGATATAAAAACGTGAGCAGACCAGCAAGTATGAGCAAATGACGAATAATTTTATTGCGATAACTTTTTATGTGCATAGTATCTTCATTAATCATGAAGGTAAAAAACGTGCCAAGAGCTGAGACTAAAAAAATAAGCCAGTAGGGGTTTGGGTTAGCTATAATGCGATACAAAAGATAGGTTGGAATTGTTTGGTAGTAGGTATAAGGCGCAAAAAAATAAGCAAAAATGTTTGTTGCCACTGCCAGCGACCAGAAAAATGGTTCGGTAAAAATGGGGCGGTTGGTGATAATTCTTAGCGGAAAACCGAGTAAGCGCTGGCCGTGTGCGCCCGGAATGCACAGCACATACGCGCTCCAAATGAGTAATGCGAGCAAGGTGCCCTGCTTGGGGCCGTGAGTTGCAATCAGATAGAAAGAACCAAAAGAGATAAATGTAATGAGTGCAATGTATTTAAGATAAGAAATTTTACTTTTTTCCATCTTTTAACCCCAACATCTTCTCTTTTTAGTAAATGGCCTGAGGCCTGTCCCTCGATACATTTTTTCGCTTCGCTCAAAAACACTCCCCCTGCGCCCTACGTGGCTTCGGAGGACAGGTCGGGGTGAGCGGGATGGCTCACGGCTCTATTTTTTGTATATTTCATTTAAGAAACTGGCCCGCCAGTCGAAGCTACAAGTGCGTAAGCACGCAGAGCGTAGACTGGTGGAGCTAACCGGGATCGAACCGGTGACCTCATGAATGCCATTCATGCACTCTACCAACTGAGCTATAGCCCCAAAACCATTTTTCATTTAAAGTGTAAGAGAAGTCAGAAAAAATCGCAAGTAGTTTTTCCTAAAAGGACCGCATGAAGAACGTTTTTTCATTTTTAAATGATCTAAAAATTTTGGTGCCAATCATACAACGTATCAAGCAGGCTGGTGGAGTGGCGTATTTGGTGGGAGGGAGTGTGCGAGATTTAGTACTCGACTTGCCCGTAAAAGATATTGATATTGAAGTGCATGCATTAGCTCTTGAGCAGCTGGAAAAGGTGCTGGAGCAGTTTGGTAAAACAGAGCTTGTTGGCAAGCAATTTGGTGTGCTGCGCATCTCGCAGTTAAATGTCGACTGGTCGCTGCCGCGCACCGACAGTGTGGGTCGCAAGCCGGAGGTCGTAATAAATCCTAACATGGATATTAAGCAGGCATTGCGCCGGCGTGATGTAACCATGAATGCCATGGCCATCGATTTAAACGAGTTGGCTGACCATTTTGATGCGTTGCAAAAAAAATCTGAATCTGGTGCTAGGTATGATGCGTTGTTTACGATAATTGATCCGTATCACGGGCTTGAAGATATGGCCAATAAACGTTTGCGTGCGGTAGATAAAGATCTCTTTTTAGAAGATCCGTTGCGCTTTTTTAGAGTGATGCAATTTCTTGGACGCTTTGAAATGCAACCAGATGCTGAATTGCAGGAGATTTGCCGGGTCATGGTTTTGCACGATGCAGTCACGTCCTTCGACCCTTCGCCCTTCGACAAGCTCAGGGAGGGCGGGTCAGGGCAGGCGGGAAGGGCCTTTAGTCCCGAGCATCCTGAGCTTGTCGAAGGACGAGGGATCAGGATGACCGGGTTGGCACGTGAGCGCATTTTTGAAGAGATAAAAAAATTATTGCTCAAAGCGCGTCGCCCTTCGCTTGGCTTTCGTTGGTTGGCAAGTCTTGGTCGGCTTAAAGAGCTTTTCCCTGAGTTGTATGCGCTGATTGGCGTTGCCCAACGTCCAGACTTTCATCCGGAGGGTGATGTGTTTGAACACACCATGCAAGCGCTTGATGCTGCCGCTGTGCTGCATGATTATCAAGCAACCGAAAACATGTCGGCTGAAGATGAAAAATTAATGATCATGTTGGCAACGTTGTGCCACGATTTGGGCAAAGCAGTAACAACTGATGAAAATCTTTCATGCCATGGCCATGACGATGCCGGTGAGCCGTTGGCATATGAATTATTAAAGCGTGTGACAGACAATGTGTTTTTACTTAAAGCTGTGTGCAAGCTGGTGCGTAATCACATGCGGCCGTTTACGCTTGCGCGCGACAAGTCTTCACCAAGAGCGTACAAGCGTTTGGCGCTAGCCTTGGCGCCAGAATTAAGTATGCGTCAAATCGCATTGTTGGCACTGGCCGACACGCGCGGACGTAACGCGGCTTCGCACGAGCCGTTGACTGAGTTCATTCAAGAGTATGATGATTTTTTGGAGGCAAGTGCTCGGGCACGGGTAACGCATGCACCAGAAAAGCCGGTGTTGTTGGGTAGGCATTTACTTGGTCTTGTGCCACCAGGGCCAGCAATGGGAGCGTTGCTTGACGCTGCATATCAGATTCAAATTGATGAAGGGATTACTGATGTTGAAGAGCTCAAGCGGCGGGTACTAAATCAGTAGTTATTCCAAAAACTTGCCGCCGGTTTCAGTTGTCATAGCTTTCATGCGTGTTTTTTCGGTGGTGCTAAGCTCGTCACCAAAAACATTGAGCCACACTTCTATGCCGCTTTTGACAATGAAATCTTTCATGCGTTCAATAGCGGCAACAATCCATTCTTTTGGATTGCCAAAAACGCCACCGCCAATCAGCGTTAAAACGACGTTCTTTTTGTTTTTGTATGCAGCTGCTCTGATGGTGCCTTCGTATGCAGCATTCAAAATTGTTTGCGCCCAAGCATCAGCAATTGCGCTGCGTGTGTTGGTAGCGTAAAAGTTTACGCCGGCCGTAAAAACTTGGTTGATTATGGGTAGAGGATCTTGCAGAACAACCTGATTATTGGGGAAATTGACGATGTGCCCAAATGTTGCTTGAGTTTCGCCGTGAAAACCAATTTTCATCTTTTTTAAATCTTCGTTAGTTGGGTTGGTGCCAGCTGCAACAGCGTTGTGTAACAAAACGTAACCGCCTTGTGTCATGCCAATGGTGTCCATGAGATCGGAAAGAAAATTAACTTGACGGGCAGGGGCATTGCCTTGCCACCAGTTTTCACTTGGTGCAGTTTCATTGCCTGGGTAAAAAGCATAATAACGGCGCAAGATTAAACCTGGCGTTGCTGAAATTGAAGCGAAGGGGCCTTGGGTATGGTCGCTTTCATAACCCTGCAGTGTGTGCGCATTCATGTCTGTAACGGCAGTTGGTGAGCCTTCAATTGTTTCTAAGCCATTAAAATTTGATGCGACTTGAAAGACGGTGTCTTGGTTTTTTGGCTCGCCCTGCAAGCCTTGAATATCTGCACGAATGCCGTACATGACTGAGAACGTGCCTTTTCGCTGTGTCATTGTTGTAATGTCGCGAGCATCAATAGCTGCTGTTGCTGCGCGCAAAGCGCCAATTGAAAGTTGCTCGAAATAACCGCACTGATATTTTTTGCCAGCATTATTCTTGATAAAATAAATTTGTTGGCCGTTTTTTGTTTCTGAAGAAAGAGCTGTTTTATAAAAACCATGTCTAAAATCGGTTTCTGAAATGCCCATAACGTCTTGAAAAAATTGAGCACGGGGGCGAATGGCATACGCAGGATTACGAGTTGGCTGGGCAACCAGCGGTGTTGCTGCAGGCGTAGCCACAGAAAGTGTTGCAAGATTTTGTGTTAACACTGCCAGCTTGCTTTTGAGAGCACCAAGTGTGCTCGTGAGCTGACCCAGCGTTGCAGCATGTAAAAAAGAAAAGGGCAGTATGCTAAAAAAGCATACTGCCAACAAGATATTTTTTTGTTTAAGCATGCCGCTTATTTCTTTTTAATGAGGCTCTTCAAGCGAAGCTTGGCATATTTTTTAGCCGCACGACGCAAAATACCGTAGCTTTTAAGTTGAGCAACCATGCGATCAAGAAAGTCTGTGCCGCCTCGTTTGTACTCAGCCAAATCACTTTCTTGAATTTGGAGCCCAAAGAAGTTTGTTGAAGGTTTTGCTACGTGGCCTTCTTTTTCTTGAACAAAAATCAGTCTCACACCAAAAGGGTCGCGGATAGAAAATTCGCGCATGCCGTTATCAACAGACTTGAGTTCAGTGACTATGGTGATCTTCTTTTTTTTGCAGCGATCGTAGTATTTTTCAATACCGGTTTTAAGTTCAATGTACAAACCAACGCTGCGGCTTGCGCATCGTTTGATGAAGCTGAAGTCCGCCAGTTCTTCAACGTGCGGTGCGCGCAACTGGAGCATGCACTTCCCCTTTTTAAGGCGTGCACAAAACAGCGCGCTTGGATCATCTTTTTTTGTTTCAAGGTACGTAACGTCAAAAGCAAGCTTTTCAGTATAAAACTTAACAGCTTTTTCAACAGACTCTACAACAATAATTAATTCTCCAGACTTCATCATACTACTTCCTATTTTTTAGAACCTAGCACTTTTTCTTACGCAACAGCGGGTGTTCTTTCTGCTGCAGCAATTTTTTTTGCTAGTCTGCTAATTTTGCGTGAAGCGGTGTTTTTTTTCAAAACGCCTTTGCCCGCAGCGCGTGCAATTGAAGATTCAGCTTGTTTGAAAAGTTCGCGTGCCTCACTTACTGAATTGTTAGCCAACGCATCAGCAATTTTACGTGCGGTAGTTTTGAGTGCCGTGCGACGTGCTACGTTTTGTTTACGTTTTTTCTCGTTGGTCAATGCTCTTTTTTTAGCAGACTTGATGTTTGCCATGAAATTATCTCGCTTTGATTAATATGGAATAACTTAAATTACTTTTTCAACTTTTCCGCTTTTTACACATTTTGTGCAAATGCTGCCGCGATGTACGTTACGCTCGCCTTTAAATGTGTAGCGCATGGTGTGAACGTTTGGATAGAGCCAACGTCCTGTTCTGTTGTTTGCGTTACTGACGTTGTTAGCAGTGCGTGGACGCTTGTCGCATGCCATACAAATATTTGCCATAGCTTTGATGTCCTTACCTTAAAATAATATTATGCTTATATTCAATTAAAATATGCAATAAAATATACAACCATACTAAACAGTCTAGCAAAAACCTGATTTTTTTAAAGAATTTATAAAAATTGACCTTAATTCGTTATTCCAAATAGAAACTATTAATTAAGGCCTCTTTATTTTTCGCTAAAAAGTGTGGGTTTCTCGTGGTTGAATGCCCAAAAGCTCATAAACTTCCTGAGCCAGCAGGGTCTCTTTTTCAAGCAACGTTTCTGCCAGGAGCTCAAGTTTGTCCTTGTTATCAGTGAGCAACTGGCTACCTTTATCGTAGCATTGCTGCATAATTTTTTCAACTTCGCGGTCTATGCGCTCTGCGGTCTTTTCAGAAAATTCCTTAATATTCTGCATGTCGCGACCCAGGTACGGGTGTTCTTGAGAAAGATTGTAATCAATTGGTCCCAGTTCAGACATACCAAAGCGACGCACCATAGAGCGGGCAATTTTACTTGCTTGTTCAAGATCGTTAGAAACGCCACTGGTTTGATCGTTAAAAATCATCTTTTCAGCCAACAAGCCGCCAAAGCAGACAACAATGCGTGCTAACATTTCGCTGCTTGTTTGTGAATATTTGTCTCGTTCAGGTAGTGACCAAGAAACCCCCAGCGCGCGGCCGCGAGGAATAATGGTGACTTTGTGGAACGGATCGGTTTCAACCGGTTGTAACAAGTTGAGCAACGTATGGCCGGCTTCGTGGTATGCCGTCATTTTCTTTTCTTTGTCGGTAAAGATTAAGGTTTTGCGTTCGGCGCCCAGCAATATTTTGTCGCGTGCCTTTTCAAAGTTTGCCGTTTGAACAGTGGTCTCATTAGTTTTTGAAGCCAGTAGGGCTGCTTCATTAATGAGGTTTTCTAGGTCAGCTCCGCTAAAGCCTGGGGTGCCACGTGCAATTTTTTCTAAACTAACGCTTGGATCAAGTTTAATTTTTTTTGCGTGTACTTCCAAGATTTCTTTTCTGCTCTTCAGATCTGGGTAGGGTACTTCAACAATACGGTCGAAGCGGCCAGGACGTAAGAGTGCTTTGTCTAAAACGTCGGGGCGGTTGGTTGCTGCAACAACAATTACTTGGCCGTGTTCGGTGCTAAAGCCGTCCATTTCAGCCAGGAGTTGGTTGAGTGTTTGCTCGCGCTCGTCGTTACCGCCGCCAAGGCCAATACCTCGTTGACGGCCAACTGCGTCAATTTCGTCAATAAAGACTATGCAAGGAGCATGTTGGCGGGCCTGTGTAAACAGGTCACGCACGCGAGAAGCGCCCACGCCCACAAAAACTTCTACAAAGTCTGAGCCGCTGATGCTAAAGAATGGGCAGCTTGCTTCACCAGCTACTGCTTTTGCCAGGAGAGTTTTACCGTTACCGGGAGCGCCGCTCAGCAATACGCCCCGAGGAATTTTGGCACCAAGTTTTTCAAACCGTTCAGGGTTTTTTAAGAACGAAACAATATCATGCAGATCTTCTTTGGCCTCTTCAATGCCGGCAACATCTTTAAAGGTAGTAGTGATCGTGTTTGGCGAAAAGAAGCGGGCTTTGCTTTTGCCAACGCTAAAGATTTTGCCCCCACCACCGCCGCCACCACCTTGGCTTTGACGGAAGTAGAAGAAGAACATGAGCAAGAAGATTAACGGAAGCAAGGCAAAGAAATAGTAGCCC
Source organism: Candidatus Babeliales bacterium (assembly GCA_019749895.1). NCBI lineage: Bacteria > Candidatus Babeliae > Candidatus Babeliales > Candidatus Babeliales bacterium. The sequence goes on from JAIEPG010000001.1 coordinate 186,013, forward strand.
CAAGTGTTTCTGTCTCGTGGAAACACTTCAACATTTACGTTGTGTTTGTTGAGCAGATCCCAGAAATGTGCTGTTGGTGCAACGTAGCCAATAAAACGTTTGCCGTCTTGATATTCGCCTTGAACATACTGATCTTGGATTTTTAATGTCTTAATGTCGTTCTGCTCAATATGTGTCAAAATTTTTGAATAAGAAACGGTTTCCAAATCTCGGTTCATGCTGTTGTACCAAAACAGATACAGCATGCCCAAGCTCAAAAGTGCAATTAACAGCCACAAAGCATTAGGGCCTTTGCCAGGAAGTCGCGGAGGCATTGACTTGAATGGGCCTTGCTTTTTATTTTTACTCATAGGTTCACCTGTTTTAAAGCGTTCATATTTTAAAAGACATATAATGAATCAGATTTGACTCATCGCTATTTTAATCAAGAAATGTACTTTAGCCTAGAGTTTACTTAAATTAAGCCGTTTTTATTACATTTGATACAAAGAAGTGTTGGTCCAAGCGGGAAAGCTTTTGGGAAAATTGTCGTGCGTGAGGACTCGAATATTTCTGCTGTCACAATTAAATGTAGCAATTTGGGGGATCTTTTTTCCTGTTTCTTCATTTTTAATGTCGTAGGTAAAGGCTATGTAGTGTCCGCACGTTGACCATGTTGGATCAATTTTGTCGCCAGGTCCAAAGGTAAGTTGTTTTTCTACAATTCTGTCTTCGTGCAATTGCATAGAAAACAGTTGAAAGTTTTTGTTAATGTAGCGTGTATAAACAAGCGCATTTTTCTTGGCGTTATAAGCCGGTGCAGCGCAGTATGATTGGCCGTTGGTTAAGCGGCGAATTTTGTTGGTTTCTCTATTGAGATGGTACAGTTGTGGATTGCCCGTTTGAAAATCTGAACAAAAAACAAGCCCGCCGTTTGGCAGCAAGCAGGGCGACGAGTTGTTGCCGTTGTTGTGAGTTAATTGTTTAAAGACTCGTTTTTTTAATTGTGCGCATAGACGTTGGTCGTACAGATAAATTTCTGAGTTGTCGCTGTTGGCAGACATGCACAATGCTACTTGCGTACCGTCTGGCGAAAATGATGGCTGCATATTCAAGCCGTTGTATGCGCAGATATTGTGTTGTTGCTTGCTGGCCATATTAAAAGCCATGAGTCTGCTGCGTGTTTGCGTAAATTGAGAATAAAACAACATTGGTTCTTGTGAATGCCATGACGGTGCCACATTGAGCGTGTTGCGCGTAATCAGGTCTTTTTCACTTTTGCAAGCGTAGTCGGCAACGCAAATAATTTTTTGTTTTGATGATAATTGTTTGCAAAATGCAAGCGTGCTGAGTGCTACGCTTGGTTTACCGGTTAATGCTGGCACCAGGTCGTTGCCAATAATGTGCCCTTCATGAACCAGTGATTCACTGCTGTGTGGGTACGTTTTTTTGAACACCGTTGTGTCTGAGCTAGTATCTTTAACGTGGACATAAATGGTTTTATCTTTTTTTTCTTTCAACAATAAACACAGCGAAATACCCTGATCAAAAAGTTTTTTGAGCGCGCGTTTGTTGGGCCGCTGAGAAGAAGTTTTTAAATCAACATCAAGTTGGTCGGTAAATTCAAGATCAAACTTTATCATCTGCCCAATTTTTGCGACCGTTGGATTTTTCTTTTGGCACAACGCTAAGCACTTGATGGTGCTGTACTTTTTTGCTTTAGCAGTAAAGTTTTTTTCTTGTGCTGCGCTGCATGAACCAACAAGAAAAGCTAGCAAGAAGATTGTTTTGAACATAGAAATCCTTTAATGCGTGGAAACAACTACTGCCTGAAATTGACGGTAAATTTCTTTCCCCACAGATGTCGATGAAATTTAAACTGTTGCGCGACGCGTACAATGCTGAGATCGTAAACTAAAATTTCAGAACGTTGCAATAGTTCGAATTTTTCAACTGAACCTTGCTTGCCAACAACAAACATGAGCGAACATTCTGTACCTTTGGGTACGCCAATGGGTGGTTGCCACAGTTTGGAAATAGTTCGTTGGATACTTTTTTGATACGCCCGTGCTTGCTCGTCCTGGTGGTCGCCATAAACTAAATGAATTGGTTCCCCCCTGCGCTCTTCGTGCTTGCGCACTTGTAGCTCCGGAGGGCAGGCTTGTTCTTGTTGAGCTGTAACAGGTACAGGGACAGGAATTGGTGCCGGAATAGGCTTAGGAGCTTGTACGATTTTCTTTGGTTCAGGTTCTTTTTTTGCGACAGGTTTTATTTCTTTTTTTGGCAGCTCTTTTTGCAGTGTTGTTGGCTTTAGTTTGGGCGTAGGCTTGGGTTTTGGTTCAGGAGCTTTTTTTTGTTCAATTACTTTTGAAATTTCTTCAATTTTTTTTGCCTGTACAATTGGTTTTTGAACAACTGGTTGTGTGACTTGTTGTTTAGTTGGGTCTACAAACGGCACTGCCTGCATACTTTTGTAAGCAGTATGGCTTGCTTTTTTTGAATGAGCGCCGAGCACAAGAAATTTTTTGTGAATAACGCTATCGCCCGGGCCAAGGTAGCAAACCAAAATTATTGCCACATGAACGGCGAGCGATATAAGAAAATGACGACTGGTCAGTGAATTATTCATACCTACTTGATGTTTTATTTTCCGGTTGATGGTTGTGTTGACATGGCAACGTACTTAACGCCCGCTTGTTTTAAGTTGTCTACAATTTCTATAACATTGCCATACGAAACCGTTTGATCGGCGCGCACGTAAATGGGCGTGTCATCTTTGCCTTCAAGTGCTTTTTGTACGGTTGTTACCAGCTCTTCTTTTTTTACCGGATAGCTGTTGAAGTATAACTCATTTTTTTTGTTGAGCGTGACTACCAGTTCTTGTTGGTTACCCGCCTCTTTGCTTTTGCCTTGTGGTAGGTTAACTTTAATGCCATTTTGAACCATTGGTGCGGTAACAATAAAAATGATGAGCAGGGTTAAAGCCGTATCAATCAGCGGCGTGAGCGAGATTTCGGGCAGCGTAAGATGGCGACGTTTGGGCTTTTTCATACAAATCCTTCAACAAGCTTACGCAACAAATTGTTGGGTAACTAGCATTAAAAAGAGGTCATGTACATGTTCAAGTTCAACGTCAAGCGAGCGTAATTGGGTTGAAAAATAGTGAAACGCAATCATAGCTGGTATTGCTACTACCAAGCCTGCCAACGTGGTTAATAATGCTGCTGCAATGCCGGGTGCTACCACAGAAATGTCGGCTGCTTTTTCTTGACTGATGCTTACAAAAGAATGAATGAGACCCCAGATGGTGCCAAACAAACCAATCAGTGGAGAGGCAGTAGCACTGGTTGCCAAAATTGGCAAGTATGCTTCTTCTTCATGCAAAATGTTACCAACTTCTTGTGCCAAAAAGAGTTCAAAGCGCTCAAGTTCTTTTGGTGATAAGCGTGGAGCTGCGTCGCTGGGTTGCGTTGGGTGTTGTTTTTTTTCTACAATGTTTTTGAGTTGCAGAAGACCGTGTTCCAAAAATTTGCCGCCCGCACATTTTTTAAATTCATGAGCAAGTGTTGCCAAATCTTGTAAATTTTTTGCTTGTTTTATACGGCGCATCAGCGCGTTCATGAGTTTTTTTTGTTCTATAAAGAGCATTGTTTTATAAATAACAATTGCGATACAAACGATAGAAAGAATAAAGAGGCCGAGCAAGATAACATATTTGCTAATCCAGTCGGAAATGCCGATCAAATGCCAGATTGGTGATTTGAAAATATTGAACATAGACATCCTTTTTTTGTTCTCACTTTTTTGTTAGCCAACAATAATAAATTAATGGGCAAATGTACAGGATCTGATTATACGGAAAAAAGAAGATGAGGGGAAGTGTTAAACCGATTCGTCAGTGAGTGAGCCGGCTACTTCAACCCGTGCATCGCTTAAAATGTATGCAGAAAGATTGGCAGTGCTGCCTTCGCTTGTTTTGCCAAACGTGAGACCATTGGTAAGCGCCTGCGTTGTTGTTTCAAAGCGGTAAAAAACTTGATGTACTTCTATTTCATCGTGCCCTACTGCTCCTGAAACACCCCCCACAGCAATAAAGTTACCATCTTTGCTCCAGTCAACGCTGTAAGCAATTGCAGTATTGTCAACGCCATAATCAATGCCGGTAAGGTAGGTAAGTGTGGTGCCATTAAAAGAATAAATTTTTACTTCGTTATTAATGCCGGTACCGGTATTGGGGTTTTGTCCACCAATAACCAAATACTGCCCGTCAGGGCTCCAGCAAACTGATTCAATCCGGCTTGCTACGTTAGTTGTATACTCGGCACCGGTAACTGAAGCAAGCGCAGAACCGCTCCATGAAAAAATTTTAAGTTCGTTGGTAGCGCCGCCGGTTCCGCTTGGGTTTTGTACGCCTACCGCTAAAAAGAGATTGTCTGGTCTAAAGGCCATACAAAATGGCCGTGTTGTTGCAATATCGGTGCTCGTTATCTGCGTGAGGGTAGATCCATTAAAGCTGTAGACTTTTAGGTCAGCGGTGCTTGAGTCACCAAAGGCGACAAATCTGCCGTCTGAAGTCCACGCAAGTGTTTCGCCAACAAGTGCGCCGCCAAGGCTAATGGTGGTAAGCGTTGCTACCGTTGCTCCATTGAACGAGAGAATTCTAAGGTTGTTTGAACCTGCTGTATTGGCTGCAAAACCAATAAATTGTTCGGATGGGTGCCAAGCGATAGTCATAACACCAACTGTTGCGCTGTCGGCTACATAATCTTGGCCGGCAATGAGTGAAAGAGTTGTTCCGCTGAAGCGATACACTTGAAGTTCAAAACCGGTAGCGCCTGTTGGGTCAAAGCCGCCAATAGCAATAAATTTACCCGAAGGGCTCCAGGCCACAGTGTTTAATGTTGCACCAAAGTCAACACTAGTTACTAATGCTAATGTTGAGCCGTTCCAGCTAAAAATCTGAAGCTCATTGGCGTTAGTTGGCCCAACCCCGCCAACGGCCAAAAATCTGTTGTCATGGCGCCAGCTAACACTTCTGACCGAGGTGCCAAAGGTATCGATATCTTTTTGTGTAATGCCTAACAGCGTCGTGTTGGCCCGTGTACTGATGGTTACGTGGTTATCCAACCACAAGCTGCCTCTAGAAATTTGCATGCCGGTGTGCGTTGTTTGAAGTGTTGCATTGTTAAAATAAAGACCGGATGTTTTGTCTTCCAAACGAATTAAATCTTTTTGGCTTGAGCTTGGGTTGTAATAAAGTGTTGTGTTCGGGTCAAATGTTAACAGAGCGCCCGACGTGATGTAGCTTGCTTTAATTGAGCGGTACACAAAGCATGAAGTGCCGGTTAGCCGCACGTCGTTGTGAATAAAAAAACGACCAGTTCTAAAATCAAAGTCTTCAGACAGTGATAGCACGACATTGTCTAGGGCCAAGCGACTTGTTTCATTGAGTGCTCTGATGCACGGTCGCGTAAATGGCGAGCGTGTTGTTTGAATGGTCATATTGCGTAGCGTGAGCGTAACGTCGTGATCAATTAAAAATTGTGAATGTTCGGTAAAGGTGAGTGTATTGCCGCAGCCGTCAATAATAGTATCGGTTCTAAACGTAAACATTTTGTCGCGTGGCAGCACTACGTCGCCTTCAAGAATAATGGTATTGCCGTGTCCGCTGATATCAAAAGCGTTGCTGAATTTTGCTTGTGCAGAAAGTTTTAAATCGCCGTTGAGCGTTACGGTGCTGTTAAATTCAGTTCCCCACATAAAGCCAGAAACTGACGTGATGGTGTCCATAATTACTGCCCCGCGCAGCGGTGCGTTAAAGCCGGCATTGAGGCGTACAAAGCCGGTAACGGTATCATTTTTTGCTGGTGAGTAGGGAGTGCTTTGATACACGAGCGAACTAGTGCCATTAAGACTGACAGCAAAAAGATGTGTTGAAAAAAACTGACCAACAAGCGATAGTAAAAAACATATAAACAAAACAGCCATGGTTATCAGTTCTCTTTTTTAAGTTGATGGATCGTAATTTAATAAACCGTTAAGTTGAACATACGCACCTGCTAACAAAAATACGTCTAAATCTGATGTTGAGCCAAGTGCGGTGTTACCAAAAACTAAGCCATTAGAAAGGGCTTGTGTTGATGTGTCAAAGCGATAAGCAACAGAATAGATATCAACGTCGCCATGACCAACGCTTTCAATGCCGCCAAATGCAAGATATTTGCCATCGCGTGACCACGATACTCCTCTTCCATTGTTATACCCGGTGCTAGCAAGTAATGTTAATGAGTTAGGATTAAATCGGTATATGCCGCCATTTCCTAATGCTATAAATTGGCCATCAGGACTCCACGTAAGCCCTGAGCCAGTTGTAGCACTGACGCCAGCAACAAGATTTAGTGTTGATCCGCTAAAAAGATATACCTCAAACTCTGTGTGGCCTCCTGCAGGCGTAGTCCCAACAAGGGCTACAAATAAACCATTTGGACTCCATTCAATTCGCTCAATACGACTACCAAAATTTACACTATCTTGAAGCGTTAAGGTGCTCACGCCATCAAATCTGAAAACCTGTAGCTCATTACCATTGGTAGGGGTAAAGCCTCCGACAGCAATATGATTGCCACTTGGATGCCAAGCAAGAGAATCTATTACTGAGCCGTAATCAATACTTGCGGCAAGTGTTAAAGATATACCATTAAATCGATATACTTGTAATTCATTACCACTTGTTGGATTTCGTCCTCCAATTGCTAAAAAAAGTCCATTAGGACTCCAGCGAACTTCTTCTAAATGGCCATTTGTTGCATAGATAGTCCTATGAATCAAAGTAAGCGCAGTACCCGAAAAGGTGAAAATGCGAACGCCTTGCAAAGAGCCACTATCAAAATCACCAACTGCCAAATATCTATCGTCGGGACTCCAGTGTACTGATAAAGCACCACTGGTTACCGCTGTTGCACCAGCAACTAATGTTAACGCTCCATTCCCAAATCTATAAACTTGTATGTGGTTACCGCTGAGGGGGTTTTCGCCAACAATTGCCAAATAGCGACCGCTATTGCTCCAGTGCAAACCGCGAATGGCATCGCCGTAGCTAAGCGTGACTATTTGTGTTACCGCGTCAAGATTGGTTGATGCTCGTGTGCTCAAGGTTACCTTGTTGTCCATCCACAATCTGCCTTTAGTTAAGCGCATGCCTGTGTGTGTTGTCTGCAATGTTGTAGCAGAGCCTTTCAGATAAATGCCTGAAGATTTATCTTGAAGCTGAATCAGATCTTTGTTCGTTGAGCTTGGGTAGTAGTAAAGTGTAGTGCCAGGATCGAAGGTTAAGAGTGATTGTGGCGCAACATAACTTTGCATGACTGATTGATAAACAAAACAAGATGTGCCGGTAAAGCGGACGTCGTTATAAAAAAACATGCGACCAGTTCTAAACGGAAAATCGTCGGCTAAATCGAGTGTTACGTTGTCCAGTGTTACATGGCCCTTTTGGTCAAAGCACCGAATGATAGGAATGTTTGGACTGTTGCGCGTTGTTTGAATGTACATATTTTTGAGTGTCAGGCTTACGTTGCTTTCAAGTAAAAGCTGTGCGTGGGGGCTGAAAATTAACGTATTGCCGTGGCCATCGATAGTGCCACTAGAAATGAATTGCCAAATACTGTCTTGCGCGAGTGTTGTTTTGGTTCCCAAATGAATAGTGTTGGTGCGGCCATTAATGCGCCCGCCACTTGAAAAGGTAACGTTGGTGCCAAAATATAAATCACTGCGTACGTTGAGTGAGCCGGTAGTGCGCAAATCCATGCCGCTTGAAACAGTTATAAAAGTGTCTAGCGTTGCCGAAAGGCCCGCTAAAATGGTAAAGCCGTTGTTCAGGCGCACAAAACCGGTGCAGGAGTCGAAATTACGAAAAACATAGTGTGCGTTTTGGTATACCAGCGTGCTGGTGCCGGTTAAGTTTGCGGCTTGCAAGCGTGCTGGTAGCCAGAATGCTGCGAGTGGTAAAAAAATAAGTAAAAATTTTTTTTTCATAATTACCGTATTAACTCACATTGTTATAAAATAACTTGCCGTTCAGTTCAACACGTGCACCGGCCAAGAAAAATACGTCTAGGTCTGAGCTTGAGCCAAGTGTTGAGTTGCCAAAATTAATACCGTTGGTGAGTGCTTGTGTTGATGTATCAAAGCGATAGGCAACTGAGTAAACTTCCATGGTTGCATGTCCAGAACCAGGGGTGTTTCCCGCAAGAGCAATTGATTTTCCGTCCGGTGACCAGGACAGGCTATTAATAATGCTGCCATAATTGATACTGGCTAACAGGCTTAACGATGAAGAGCCATCAAATTTTATAATGTGTAACTCATTACTGTTTGTCGGCGTTGTGCCGCCAATGGCTAAAAAAGTTCCAGAAGGATCCCATGCAACTGTTCTAACGTTACCCGAGCTGCTGCTATAATCATATCCAGCTGCTAGCGTGAGTGAACCACCATAGTAGCTATAAATCTCTAATTCGTTGGTTGTTGAAACACTGGCTCGTCTGCCAAGTGCGATAAAGTTACCAGAAGGATTGAATGCTACTGAGTATTCGGTATCGCTGTCAGTGTTTGAGTCTATGAATTGCAGGCTAGACAAGCTGGTTCCGTCAAATGAGAAAAGTTCTAAAACATAGGTGTTGGGGATTGCTGTTAGCATGTCACTGTATATCAGAATGAGAATGGGTATAAAAAATTTTTTCATTATGTGTTCCTTTTTATTAACCTCCAGCATCACCATAAAAGGCTGCAACAATGATTTTTGTGCTGTCAGGATGCCATGAGACTGAGAGAACAAGGCCGGTTGCATCGTAGCCAACAGAGTCGACCAAGCTTGGCGCTGCTGCACCATTAAAGCGATAAATGTACACTATTCCAGATTGCCCGGTACCAACAGCAATGTATTGACCATTCGGGCTCCATGCTAGGCAATAAATTGATGCTTCTGAAAAAACTGTAGTTGAAAGGAAGGTGAGAGAGGTGCCGTCAAAGCTGTAAATGTCCATGCTTCGATTGGTAAATATGTCAGATATGCCAACAGCCAAGTACCTACCATCAGGACTCCAGCCCAGGCACGAGCCTCCATTCAATGCAAGTGATGTGACGAGTGTTTGTGTGTTTGTTTCAGAGATTTTAAAAATTTTTAGATAATATGTGTTGGCAAAGGGTGGGACGTGATAGGTTAGTGCTAAAAATCGTCGGTTTGGTGACCATGCTATTGCTGGTGCGGTGTCGCCATGATTACCGGTTGTTGCTTGTGTAACGCTGTCAAGCATGGTATTGGCTTGAGTACTGAGTGTTATTTTGTTATCCATCCACAAGCGGCCTTTGGTCAAACGCATGCCGGTGTGTGTTGTTTGCAGTGTGGTAATACTACCGTTCAAATAAATTCCTGAAGATTTATCTTGAAGCTGAATCAAATCTTTGTTGGTTGAGCTTGGATAGTAATACAGTGTGGTGCCTGGGTCGAATGTTAAGAGTGATTTCGGCGTAACATAACTTTGCATCCACGATTGATAAATAAAGCGTGAGGTGCCCGTAAAATGTACATCGTTGTTGATAAACAAGCGTCCTGTTCTAAACGGAAAATCATCAGCACAGGCTAGTGTGACGTTATCAAGTGTCACATGGCCCTTTTGGTCAAAACAGCGAATGATAGGAATGTTGGAACTGTTGCGTGTTGTTTGAATGGTTACATTTTTGAGCGTTAATGAAACGTTAGATTCAAGAAGAAGTTGAGCATGCGGCCCAAAAACAAGCGTGCCGCCGTTGCCGTCAATAATCAAGCTGCTGGTTATTTGCAGCGTAGTAAGTGTTGAGAGCACCAAGCTGTCGCTCATAACCAACGAAAAGTTATTGCCAGCCACATAGCCGCCGCTGGTTATATAAGCATTTGAATTCAAATACAAATCGCCTGCCAATACAAGTTTACCGGTTGACTTGAGGGCAATGTTGCCGCTAACGGGAAGCGGGGTCATGAGCGTGAGCGTTTTGCCAGCGTCAACCGAGATACCTGCTTTGTATAAAATAAGTTTGTTGATAGTGGTAGTTGCTTGAAAGCGCGAGTGGTTAGCAACAATTTGAACAGTGTTGCCAATAGAGTTAATGGCGTTGCTGTTTTGAATAACAAGATTGGTAAATCTGGTGGGGTAGGTATTAATAGCCTTACTGTTGTTGCGCACAAGATTAATGGTGGGGGTAAATGAATTTATGGCATTACTGTTGGTCCGAACGAGTTGTGTAAGAGCTGGGCTTGCAAGAACGTTACTGTTGGTGCGAATGAGTGTTGTGAGTGTTGGTGCGGTAATTGCGTTACTATTATTTTTGAGACCAAATAACAGCGCGTTACTGTCGGTTCTTATTTTTAAGTTGAGTAAGACGTTTAAGTTACTATTGTTTTTAGTAAGGCCTAGCGTGTTGAGAGCGACAATGCTATTACTGTTGTTTTTTACCAATTGTCTTATAGAAGTCAGTGCATTATTTGCCAGCGCATTGCTTGTTTGCCTGATGAGCGTTGTTATTGGGCCAGAAGCATTAATAGCGTTACTGTTGTTATAAACCATGTTGGTTGGTGCTTTGCGTCGCCCGGTCCCCAGCACAACGCCGTTGGTATAACTTTCCGTCCAGCTAGTTGAGGCATTGTTGCCGTATGTATCTACAATTGAGTCGTGCCCCCAGCCGGTAATGCTGGCAACTTTGCCTAAACGTACTTTAGTTGTCGTTTGGTCGTTCATTGCCAAGTGAACGTTACGGTTGGCAAAGTCGAGTGTGCATTGTGCTGTGCTTGAGTAAAAAAAGTATGTGAGCAGTAAAAAAATACTTTTTTTCATAATACTCGTTTTTCCCGAATTAACTCACATTGTTATAAAATAACTTGCCGTTCAGTTCAACGCGTGCGCCGGCCAATAAATATACGTCCAAGTCTGAGCTTGAGCCTTGGGCTGAGTTGCCAAAGACCAGGCCGTTGGTGAGTGCTTGTGTTGTTGTGTCGAAGCGATATGAAACTGTCCATACTTCAAGCTCATCATGACCACCATCTGGCCCTTCGCCACCAATCGCAATGTACTTTCCGTCCCGACTCCACGCAACACCATTAATTGATGTTCCGTAATTATAGCTTGCAACTTGGGTAAGCGTTGCCGGTCGTGTAAACTTATAAAGTTTTAATTCATTACCATCATCTGGCAATGTTCCTCCAGCAACAATATATTGCCCATCAGGGCTCCAACGTGCTTCAAGCAGTGAAATCGGCGTTGTGCTATAGCCAATCGTAACAAGATTACTAACCGAAGAGACGCCATTTACCAAGACCACCGACAGTGAAGATGAAGAACTTCTGGTAAGGGTGTGAGCAAAAAATAATCCTTCAGGAGAAAATTCGACACTCACGCCATCAGTTCCCAAATTTTGCTGATTAAGCAAGGTTATAGTATTGCCGTCAAACCTGAATAAGAAGGTCTCATTTACCCCAGGGCCCTGATTACCCGTCATGGTAAATAATGCGCCATTGGGAAACATTACCCCTCCCGGATGCCAGGAGCAACTATTCACCCGAGCCGACCCAACGACAGTACCATTGTTACGACTCGTAACAAAAACAAGCTTGCTTCCTGTAAACCTATAAAGCCTTAACTCGTCACTTGCTTCATCATTTGCTATACCAAACAACAAATAATCACCCGCAGGACTCCAGGCAAGACCTCTCACTTCCCCAATCGTTGTAAGATCTGTAACGTCAAGCGTTGTAAGCGTTGTGTCATTAAAACTGTAAATTCTCACGTCATTGGTTGCATCGCCAACTGCAGCAACAAAACGTCCGCTTGGATGCCACCGCACCCGCCACACTTCAGCACCACCGCCAGCCCAATCGTCACCGGTAACGTACGTAAGTGTTGCGCCGTTGAAACGGTAAATTTGAAATTCATTACCATTTGTTGGGCCAAAGCCGCCAACGGCCAAATATTTGCCATCTGGGCTCCAATCTACCGATTTTACGCGCGTGCCATAACTTGCAGTCGTAAGTTGAACAAAACCGTTGGCAACAGTAGCCGCTCGCGTACTCAACGTTACTTTGTTATCAAGCCAGAAGCGACCCTTGCTCAAACGCATGCCGGTATGCGTAGTTTGCAACGTTGTTGCAGAGCCTTTCAAATAAATTCCTGCGGATTTGTCTTGCGGCTGAATTAAATCTTTGTCCGTTGAGCTTGGGTAGTAGTAAAGTGTGGTGCCAGGATCGAATGTCAAAAGCGATTGTGGTGCAACATAACTTTGCATTACTGATTGGTAAATAAAGCGTGAGGTGCCGGTAAAGCGCACGTCATTAAAACAAAACATGCGCCCAGTTGTGAAGGGAAAGTCGTCGGCTAAAGCCAATTTAACATTGTCTAACGTCACATGTCCCTTTTGGTCAAAGCAACGAATGATAGGAATGTTTGGACTGTTGCGTGTTGTTTGAATGTTTAAATTTTTGAGCGTTAAAGAAACATTTGATTCGACTAAAAGTTGAGCATGCGGCCCAAAAACAAGCGTGCCGCCGTTGCCATCAATAATCAAGCTGCTGGTTATTTGAAGCGTGGTAAGTGTTGAGAGTACCAAGCTGTCGCTCATCACTAACGACAAGTTATTACCAGCAACATAGCCTCCGCTGGTGATATAAGCGTTAGAGCCTAAATATAAATCGCCTGCCAATGCAATTTTACCGGTGGTGTTGAGGGCGATGTTGCCGTTGACGGGAAGCGGGGTCATGAGCGTGAGTGTTTTGCCGGCGTCAACCGAGATACCTGCTTTGTATAAAATAAGTTTGTTGATAGTGGTAGTTGCTTGAAAGCGCGAGTGGTTTGAAACAATTTGAACAGTGTTGCCAATAAAATTTATAGCATTACTGTTTTGGATATTAAGTGGGGCTACTTGGTTGCGCACGAAGACAATGGCATTACTATTGTTTCTTACCAGCGTTGTGAGTGTTGTGCTGGCGGAAGCAAGGTTATTGATAGCGTTACTATTGTTCACAACTCTGCGTGACAACGCAACCGCGGCGTTACTATTGGCGCGAACTCTGAAATTTAAAGAAATAATGGCGTTACTGTCAGATCTTATGAGCCGAAGCAAGGTATTACTATTTGATCTCACTCTGACTGGCAAAGTAACAATGGTATTACTGTTGCTCAGCTCAAGCCGTGCAAGAGCAGCAATTAAGTTACTGTTGGCTTGCGCAAGAGGTGCAATGCTGGCGATAGTGTTACTATTGTTTTTGTTAAGATTCATTGTTGGGACTAAAAAGTTAATTGCGTTACTGTTATTAACAACCATGTTGGTTGAAGGTTGTCTGCGTCCCGTGCCCAGCTCCACGCCGGCGGTATACGTTTCTGTCCAGCTGGCGGCACTTTTAACAAAACTTTTAATAATAGAATCTTGTGTCCAGCCGGTGACTTGCGAAGCATTGGTGAGTTTAAGCCGTGAAACGGTAACTTGACTCAGCTCGTCAATAATCAATGTTGCATCTTGGTTGGCGAAGTCGAGCGTGCATTGTGCTACGCTTGAGTAAAAAAAGTATGTGAAAACTAAAAAAATACTTTTTTTCATAATTACCATTTTTCCTGAATTAACTCACATTGTTATAAAATAACAGCCCGTTCAGTTCAACGCGCGCGCCTGCCAATAAAAATACGTCAAGGTCTGACGTTGAACCAAGTGTCGAGTTGCCAAAGTTAATGCCGTTGGTCAGTGCTTGTGCGTTTGATTCTGAGGTGTAGTTAACTTGATACACAATTACTTGGCCAGGGTTTGAAGAAAGGCCTGCAGCAAGGTATTTGCCGTCAGGTGTCCAGCGCAGGCTAACAACGTTTGTGCCACCAATAGTAAGTGTATAACGTGAAGTTACCGAAGCGCCATTAAATTCGAATATTCTGATGTTGTTAATTAAGCCATTTTCAGTACCTCCTACGGCAATATACCGGCCGTCTGGTGACCAGTCGAGTGTGTAGTAGATAGTAACGCTGGCAGATGAGTTGAGCGAAGAGGTTGCTAAGCTTTGGGTTGAGCCATTGAAAGAATAGACGGCAAGAATGGGGTCGCTTGTGTTGTTGGTATTGTTCGTTCCCACAGCAAAAAATAACCCATCAGCTCGCCAGTCTAAGTCGTCGGTTATGGGAAAACTGGAAGTAAAGGAAAGCGTGCTGCTGCTTTGTAAGGTTAATGAAGTTTCGTTGAAGCGATAAACGCTTGCTTGCGTGATGGTGAAGGTGGTTGTGTTAAAGTACACCCCGAGGTATCTGCCATCAGGAGACCAACGTATGTGTTTTCCAACGCCAGGGGATCCTTGAGAAAAAGCTGCCGTTGCAACGGCGCTTGTTGACAAAGCTTTGCCGTTAAAACGGTAAACTTGTATGGTGTTTGAAGCATCAGCACCATAGGCGGCCAGATAACATCCACAGGGGCTCCAAGCAACGGTGTGCACTAGGGATGTACTATACGTAACTTGAGAGAGTACGCTGAGGCTTGATCCGTTAAAGCTTAAGACGGTGGCTCTGTTTGTTGGTGCTACTGTACGGCGTTCTGTCAAGGCAATAAAGCGCCCACTGGGGTGCCAGTGTACGCTGCTGCAAGGACTGCTACCGGGAGAGGTTACGACATATGAAGCAACTAACGTTAGCCCAGTGGTAGAGACTTGAAATACTCGTAAGTTTTCATTGTTTGAATTAATAGTGGCTAAAAATCTACCGTCTGGGCTCCAGTCGCATAGAACGAAACTTGAACCACTGATGTTGATAGATGAGGTTTGCGTCAAGCTTGAAAAACGCGTGTTGGTTCCTGTTGAAAGGGTTATTTTGTTGTCCATCCACAAACGGCCCTTAGTCAAGCGCATGCCGGTATGCGTAGTTTGCAACGTTGTTGCAGAGCCTTTTAAGTAAATTCCAGAAGATTTGTCGGTTAGTTGGAATAAATCTTTATCGGTGGTGCTTGGATAATAATAAAGTGCAGAACCCGGATCGAACGTTAACAGTGACTGCGGCATCACATAGCTTTGCATCCACGATTGGTAAACAAAGCGCGAGGTACCGGTAACGCGCGCGTCGTTAAAACAGAATAAACGTCCGGTTCTAAATGGAAAATCGTCGGCAAGAGAAAGATTGACGTTATCAAATGTCACATGGCCTTTTTGATCAAAGCAGCGAATGATAGGAATGTTTGAGCTGTTGCGCGTTGTTTGAATGTTTACATTTTTAAGTGTTAAAGAAACGTTTGATTCAAGAACAATTTGCGCGTGTGGCCCAAAAATAATCGTGCCACCGTTGCCATCAATTACTAAGCTGCTGGTAATTTTGAGAGACGTTAACGTTGAAAGTACTAAACTGTCGCTTAAAACCAGCGAAAAATTATTGCCGCCTAAATCACCGCCGCTGGTTATATAAGCATTTGAATTCAAATACAAATCCCCAGCCAAATTGAGCTTGCCCGTTGAGTTGAGCGCAATGTTACCGCTGAGTGGTAGTGGCGTCATGAGCGTGAGCGTTTTGCCAGCGTTAACCGAGATACCTGCTTTGTATAAAATAAGTTTGTTGATAGTGGTGGTTGCCTGAAAGCGTGAGTGGTTGGAAACAATTTGTACGTTGTTGCCAAAAAAATTAATAGCATTGCTGGTTTGAACATTGAGCGGTGACAGAGTATTTGCAATGTCTGCTGAAAGTTTTACAACTGCACTACTGTTTTGTCTGATAAGAGCCAAGTTGGTAGTAAGATTGTTGTTAAAACGAACAATAGCGCTACTGTTTTGTTTTGCCAGTCTGCTTGCGCTCACAATAACATTACTGTTCCCGCGAACGAGAGCGTAGAGACGTATGATAGCACTACTATTATTTTTTATGCCAAAGTTGAGGGCATTACTGTTAGCATTTTCTAAGCGGTTCAAAAAGACCAAGAGCTGACTGTCTGCACGTGCTAGTGCTTGTAATTTGATAAGAGCGCTACTATCGTTAATGACTCGGCGAGCAAGAGACGCAGTGGCATTACTGTTGTTAAGAGCTAAGACTTGCATGTTTTTGATGGCGTTACTATTGTTGTACACCATGTTGCTTGGTTGTCCGCGTCGCCCGGTACCAATTTCAACACCAGCTGTGTACGTTTCGGTCCACGATGACGGTGTATTGTTGCCATAAACACTGATAATTGAATCTTGAGAAAAACCGGTAATTTGAGAAACTTTACGCAGGCCAACGCGTGCATCTGGTTGTGGATTGAGCACCAAGTTTGAGTTGCGACTTACAAATTTGAGCGCGCTAAAAAGGTTGGTGGGTGTGTATAACAAAGTTGTAATAAAAGCTGCGCAAAACAAGTAAAACGTTGGTAAACGCCTCATCTGTGCTACTCTCTTTTTTTCTCTTTTTTCTGACTCTCTTCCTTTTTTATACAAACCACCGTAGCAAAAGTCTGAGACTTATGCCAGACAAAAGTTATGATTTTTTTTGAGAATAAAAAAGAGTGGCAGAAATTATAAGATTCTTATTTTTATTAAATTTCTGCCGCTCTTTTTTAAAATAGGTAGGGTTTAGTGAGTTGGCAGCTTTGCAAGTTCTTGGGCCAGTGTGACCAGTTTTGCTTTCAGGGCCTCGAGAGAGTCGGTTAAGAGAAAGAGTAAATATGGTGCTTGAAAATCGTGGTAGACATCTGCGACTTTTTGGAGGGCGGTCATGAGCAAGACTTTTCTTGTAGGATCTTGTGCTGGTTTCATGAATTCATTGCCTTGCAATAAGCGTAAGATTTCCTTGCCCAAACTTTCGGGGGCTTTTGTCAGTGTGTGTTTTACTATGATATCAGCTAGTTGCTGTGAATAGAAAAGAGTAGAGAGTAGGGGAGTTTGACCAAAAGTCATATCATTGTTTGGAATGAGAGGGTTGGCGCCTTTTTCTAAAAGTTCTTTGAAAAAACTAAGATCGGCATTTGGGTTGCTGTCTAAAAACCCTTCGTACAAGGTTATAAATTCGTGTAGGGCAGTATTTCCATCATTATCTTGAGTATTCAAGTTTAATGGCGTGTGTTGAGCTTGTGCATGATTCCAAAGTTTTTCAAAGCATTGTTTTACTATCTCTGGAGAAGTAGTACTGGCAGAGCTTCTTGCCAGCATCATCAATGGTGTTTGGTTTTCTGCAGTTTGCTTGTTAACGTCTGGATTTTTGGTAAGAATGGAATCAATAATCGGCAAAACTTCGGGCGTTGGGTTGTGGAGAAGCATATGTAAAAGAGTTTTTTCTTGCTTATCTCCAATGTTTGGGTCGGCGCCTTGTTCGAGCAGATAGTTGACAATATCGAGTTTTTTATTTGACGCTGCAATGTGTAGTGCTGTTCTGCCGCCATTGTTTTGCTGATCAATGAATGCTTTTCTTTGTGCTTTTGGGACTTGTTTTACGATATCTTTGACGAGTTTGAGCTGATTGCGCGTTGCTGCTATTGTCAAGATGGTTTCAGCTCCTTTAGTGGGCTTTTTTGTAAGGTCGAGTCCTGGCGTTTCTATGCAGGTTTTAAAATTATTATAAAGATCAGGGTCTTGTGTATCAAGTTGCGTTTTATAGTCTATTTTTATCAATGTGTCGATTAACGTTTGCAAAAATTGGGCTTGCTCTGCTTCTGTTAGTGGATTTGTATTTTTCGCCGCAGTTGCAGCGGCTGTTGCGAGTGCTTCTGTTTGTGTTGTTGCAGCAGCAGCTCCGTTCATAAGTTCTTGCATTCTTGGGTTGATGTATTTTACACGATCTACTGTATCAGCATCAAATAGAGCATATTCTTTCAATGCTTGTTTAAACGCATCAATTTGTGAAAGTCCTGCTGATGCAGCTCCCCACGCCTGCCCGCCAGCGCCAAACAGTGCCAGCAAAAAACCAACAATAACCTGTTTTTTCATAGCTTCTCCTTTTGTGAAACAAGCAAAAAAAGAGGGCCGGTATTGGCCCCCTCGTATTTTCTGAACAAAGTCTAAGAACTCTGAGTTATTTTTTGCAAGCAACTTAATTTATTTTTGAGCAACCGGTGCTTGATCAGCTGTTTTGAGTTGGAGTGTGATCATTGCTTTTTCTTGATCAATGGTGCTGTTGAAATTTTTAGTATCAACATTGTCGGGCAGATCAACAGTTACCTGCAACTTGCCATCTTTGTACTCAATTTTTTTGGTGCGGTTGTTGACCGTTTGTGAAGAAAAATAGCTTTCTGAATGGTAGCGCCAGCCGCCATTTTTTTGCGCCGTGTTGCTGTCACTTTTTTCTGCCGTGACAATTACGCGGTGCTCGGTCTCCTGCACGTTGAGCTTGATATCGTCGCGTCCAAAACCAGGCAGGCTGATTTCAAGCTTGTAGGTACCGTCTTCTTCTTTTTCCGTTGCGCTAAACTTGCCAGGCAAGTTAAACATTTGGCGCGTTTTTTCGGTTTTGGTTAGACGTCCAATCATACGGTCCAGCCAGCTACCGCTTTTTTTTAGCGAAGCAAAAACGGCGTTTGCTTCATTTTGCAAGTGGCGTACGTGATGTTGGCTACGCGTGCCGGCATCTTTAAGTTTGTCTAAAAGCTCGGCGCTTTGTTTTTTTATTTTGTCAGATTGTTCTTCTATTTTTTTTGCCAAATCATCCAAATTGCTGTCCACAGTTTCTTGCACTTGTTGGCGGTAGCGGGGCAGATCATTAGAAAACCATGAACTCATGTCCCGTTCAAGTTGGTTAAACGACTCATCAAGATATTTAAAAACATCGTAGTGATAACCATATGCATTGTTGCTGCATACCAGTGTTGCAACAAGAAGTAAACCATAACGCTTGTTCATAAAGAGCCTCCTCTTTTTGGTTAAATAATGTTTTTTAAATCTAAAGATTATTGTACCAAAAAGGTGCAAAATTGTGAATAATTTTTTTATCTTCTAAGTCCAAGTGGTGGGGTTATGGTTCTGCTGTTGTGTGGGCTTGGTGGAGGAGTAATGTCGCCGCTTCTGCTGGGGCTTGCAAGTCTTTCTAGGAACTCTCTTTTTGGGCTTGCTGCAAGCACAGAAAAATAATGTAAATCTTGAGTTGCTCCGTTTGATGAGCAGAGCTTTGAGAAGAGTAGAGCTTCAGTATCTCTTTGTTTATAGCCATCGGCAACTTCATGAGGAAGGCGTTGACGGCGATCTTCTTCCAGAGGGCTATAGCCAAGTTCCAAGAGAAATTCGACAAGTTCTACATCTCCCAAGCTTGCGGCTGAGTGCAGAAAAGGGATGTTGTGTTTGCTTGTGCTTCTTTCGATTAAGGTTCCAATTTTTTCGATGAAATGTTCATCAGTTCTAAAGGCTATTTCTGGGTAAAACAACTGAGCTATTGCAAGAGCTCTTTGTGGGTTTTTATTGTTAAAACCGTAAATGAGCGCAAGCTCAAAGGCATTATAGCCGCTTGAGGTTTTGGTTTCTTTGTTGGCATTTTTTTGTAATAAATAACGAACCAACAGATCATAGCCGCGCATGCAGGCAATATGCAATGGTGTAAGATTTTTGTGCGCGGTAGCGTCAAGGTTAAGCTTACATTCTGTAACAAAGGTAGTTATCCACCTAAATTCTCCTTCCCAGCAGGCGTAGTGCAATGGCGTCCAAAGATTGTTTGGATCTTTTTGGTGAATTAAATCTGGAAATATTTCAAGAATTGCTTTGGTTGTTGCAATGTTTCCACACATTGCTGCTTTGCATAGTTTGCCATAAACTCCCATGGGGTTAATTTTTTTCCAGTTTGTCGTTGTATTTTTGGGATAACTGTTTTCTTGGTTGCTTGATGATGATGCAGCGCTATGAGCTTGGCCAACACAAAGTAGTATGACTAAGATTATTTTTCTTAAGGAATGAAACATGAGAACCTCTTATTTTTCAGTTAAACAATGTTCGCCCTTACCCTTCGACAAGCTTACGCCTACGCCCTGCGTGGCTACGGCGCACAGGCAGAGCTAAAGGCCCTCCCCGCCTGCCCTGAGGAACCCGACGTAGCTTTTAGCGAAGACGGGTGTCTCGAAGGGTCGAAGGATTTGAACGGTACCCATTTCGTGCAGATTATCTTGGGGAACTAAGAATGCAAAAAGTTTTTATATTTGTAAAGTTAAAAACGCCAAAAAGTTTAACTCTTGTCAAAAATCTCTTTAAAATTTTTATACAACTCATGAAAGGGCGAGCAGATGAGCGTTGTTTCGGCAACCGTTGCCATAAAGTTGGTGTCGCCTTTCCAGCGAGGTACAATATGCATATGCAAATGACTAGGTATGCCGCCGCCGCCCGTTTCGCCAACATTAATGCCAACGTTAAAGCCGGCACATTTGAGTGCTTCTTGTACAACGTTGAGCGAGAGATTAGTGAGCTCCATTAGTTCTGCGCGTACCGCCGGTTCGAGATCGTTTAAGTTTGCTTTGTGTTCAAGTGGGAGCACCATGAGATGCCCGGCATTGTAGGGATAGTAGTTCATGACCACGGCCGTGTGTTGGCCTCGTTTTAAAATTAAATATTTTTCGTCGTTGTTTTGTGCGAACTGTTCACAAAAAACGCAATTATTTTTAAGTGGCCCGGTGGGCATGTTGGGGTCGGTTTTGGTAACATAACCGTGCCGCCACGGTGCATACAATTTTTCCATACAAAAATTCTCCAAGTGTTGGTGGTACAAAATTTCTTATCAACGTACCGTAACAAAGTTTATGGTCATCATTCAAGGTTGAGTAAAATTTGGAAAATAGCTCCTGTTTTGGTTGCAAGCAGTTGGATATTGCCGCCCAACTGTGTAACAATGTCGTGAACAATTGCCAAGCCAAGTCCCATGTTTTTTTTGTTGCTAGAAACATAAGGCAAGAAAAGCTTATCGCGCATTCCTGCTTCAATGCCCGGGCCATTGTCGGCAATAATGAGCTCCAGCTTGTTGGTCTGTGGCAAAATTTTTGTTTCAATTTTAATCGACTTACTGCTTTCGTTTTTTTCGAGCAAGGCGCGTACGCTGTTGTCCAGCAAGTTAATGAGCACGCGTTTAATTTTTTTTATATCAGTTTTTATGACTGGTGGGCTTTTGAGCAGGCAGGTAAAATGAATGCTGGGGTAGCTGACGCGGTAAAAGCGTAAAATTTCGGTAATAATATCGTTGAGGTCTGCTGTTTCAATGTGCGGGGCAGGCATTGAGGCAAACTCAGAAAAGTGCGCCGCCAAATCTTTGATAATATTAACTTGATGCAAAATGGTTGAGGTGCAATCCATAAAAATTGGTTCGTGTTCAAGTACCGGCCTGTATTTACGCTGGAGCCGCTGGGTTGCCAGTTGAATTGGTGTGAGGGGGTTTTTAATTTCATGTGCAACCTGTTTGGCTGCCTCTTGCCAGGTTTTAATTTTGCTTGCTTTTACAATGTCAGTTAAATCTTCAATGACAATCAACAGCCCTTTTTCTACATTGTTAGGACCGTTGCTGGTGCTAATGGCGGAAAGATGAATCATTAAAATTCTGTTTTCGCCTTTCACATTAAAACTGATTTCTTCAGAAAGAAATGAGCTTTCAGTCTTTGCTAGTTTGCGCGTCAGTTCAATAAATTTTGCTTTCACTTCGTGCCCAAAAAAGTTAACGCGTCTATTTTTAAAACGATTAAGATTTAAGTATTTGGCGACCAGCTCTTTTGCTGCCCGGTTGTTCATGGTGATGCGGGCAAATTTGTTAACAAAAAATACCGAAGCTTTCATATTTTCAAGGATCGCCAACATCTCGGTATTTTTACTTTCAAGTTCTGTGTGTGCCCGGTTAACCGCACTAATCATTTCGTTAAAGCCGTGAGCAAGTGTGTGCAAATCGCTCGATTCATCGCAATTAACATGCACGTCCCAATGCCCGCTTTTTATGCGCTCGGTAGCTTCCAAAAGTTCTTGAATTGGCGTGCTAATGCCGCGGGCCAAGTAAAATGCGCACCAAATTGATAAAAACAAAATGAGCAGCGTGACCAAAATAAATGTAAACAGATAAATATAATAAATGGGGTTGCGCATTGACTGCAGCTGGTAGTAATCATCAAGTGAGTTTTGCATATCAATTAAATGCACGCGCGTGGCTGCGGGGTAGCGGTAGGCAACGCACAGATAGTTTTCGCCAATTTTTTGAACCCAGTACAGCGAGCCAAAAAAATCAAACACGCTGTCTTGGCGGGCTTGGTACTTGTGCAAGCGTGCCAAAAAAGCATCGCGCAGGTGTTTTACACTGCGGTCGTTAAACGTACG
Source organism: Candidatus Babeliales bacterium (assembly GCA_019749895.1). Classification (NCBI taxonomy): domain Bacteria; class Candidatus Babeliae; order Candidatus Babeliales; species Candidatus Babeliales bacterium. The sequence goes on from JAIEPG010000001.1 coordinate 208,253, forward strand.
GTACAAGCGCCACCGTTCAATTTCTTGGTTCAAGCTGGTGACCAAATGCAACGGCTCTTGTGGCCAGCAGTAGACTGAACACTGTGCAAGAATGGGGCATTGTTCTTGTAAATCTTGGATTGTCTGCTCAAGTTCTTGCTGTGTGGTTGGGTTGTTGGCTGCTACCAACGTGCTGGCGGCTGCCAGTTCTTGGCGCAACGTTTGTGTTTGTGCTTTGTGTAGTTTCATGCCGCTTGCAAGGCCGGTGCTAATGCGCGCGTGGAACCAGTGGTCAATGCTGGTGGTAATAATTTTGCCGGCGGTAAAGAAAACAAAAAATGAAGGAATGACGGAAAAAAAAGTAAACGCAAAGAGTAAGTTGCGCTTAAACGCCGAGCCGGGCAGGCCTTTGTGCCGCTCAATAAAAAGCTTAATGCTTTGCCGAATAATTAGGTACAGCAGTGCCACAATTACAATCACATGAACATTGATGAGTAAAAAAAAGAATGAGCGGTTAATGCCGGCGCCAATCAAGTTGTGTTTGCGTTGCAAAAAAAGCTCGAGCCAGCTGGTGACAAAAAGGGCACCAATGCTGAGCACGATAATGAGAAGGCGGCGTTTGTGTAATGGTTCGTTCATAAAATTTGTGGCTCGGTTTAAAAAAGATTGAGCAGTAAGCTTTTTTCGTAACCACTAAATTTTACTGGAAAACCTGTGAATGGCTATGTTTTAATAAAAAGAAAGAGGGGCTGCGCTTAAAAAAGCGCAGCCCCTCTTGTAGTTATTTCTTGAAAAGAAGATTAATCGAGTTCGTCTAAATTAATTTGGTTTCCGTTGCGGCTATGCTTTGCGCTTGTGCGTGAAGAGCTTGAGCTTGATGATGAGCCATTCCATGGACTATCACCTAAAGCCATTATTGGTTGGTACGCAACATCTGACAAATCTCCTGCTGCCAACATTTCTGCCAACCAATCTTCACGAGAACTCGAACTTGAAGCTGCTGAACTCGATGAGCTTGATGAACTTGAACTCGAGCCTGGGAAAGATGGGCTTGGTGAGGTAAAGTTTGGATCGAGTGGATTTACAAAGATGCTTTCAGTTGGATTGCCACCAATTCCTGGACATGTTCTTTTAAGTAGTGGCCTGCATACAGTACGAATTACTTGTGGTTCTCTATTTTGTTGCGTAAATTCTGTTGCTGCGCGACACAAAGGACATGTGGACGGCAGATACATGTTGAGTTGTGCATCTGCTGCTTGCGTAATGCATGGTGGGCAAAAGTCGTGTCCGCAACCAAGGCTTGCGCATGGAGAGCCTTCTTCGAATGGTTCATAACAAATTGAGCAGTCATCTTCATCAGTTTTTTCAATACTTGTTGCCGCTTGGGGGCCATTGGCTTGTACGTCGTTTAAAAGGCGTGCAAGGGCTCGGTAACCTCTTCTGGTTGCGTTTGCTGCTGGCGTTTCGCCAATAAATTCGCCACTAGTGGTTGCAGCAGAAATGTTTGCGTCAGCTGCAATAAGTTCTCGTACGGTTGCGATATGCCCATATTCTGCTGCGAAATGAAGTGGGGTGGCGCCATGGTTGTCTGTCGCATTAACGTTTGCACCAGAAGCAATAAGGGTTTGCACGCAATTTAAATGGCCAAAGCTGGTAGTAACGATTAGTGGAGTTTCGCCGTTATTATTTGTAGCACTAATATTTGCACCAGCTGCAATAAGTTCTTGTACGCATGGAAGATGGCCGCTGTAAGCAGCCCAATGAAGTGGCGTTTCGCCGTCATTATTTGTTGCATCAACGTTTGCACCAAGCGTTATAAGTTCTTGCAAGCGTGCCAGATTGCCTGTTTGGGCTGCCGTAATAAGTTGGTCAGTGAGAAATTGTTGGGTTCTAGCATCAATAGTGGCACCAGCTGCGATAAGTGCTTGTGCGCATGCAGTACGGTCATGTTCTATTGCAACAAAAAGTGGGCTAAAGCCATTGCAAGCGCGATTAATATCCGAGCCAAGTTCAATAAGTCTGTTTACGTATGCGGTTTGTCCATGTTCTGCTGCAACATAAAGAGCTGTCCATCCGTTACTGTTTGGAGCATTAATATCTGCGCCAGCGCTAATTAGTTCTTGCAAGCGTACCAGATTGTTTGTTCGGGCAGCAGTAATAAGTTGGTCGGTGAGTCTTTGTTGAGTAGCAATGCTTATGGTACCACCAGCTGCTCTGATTCTTTCTGCGCAGGCGGTTTGGCCATGTTCAAGAGCAATAGACAATGCAGTAGAGCCATTGTAAGCGAGATTAACATTTGCGCCACATTCAATAAGTCTGTTTACGCATTCGATGTGACCATATCGAGCTGCAAGAGAAAGTGGCGTAAGGCCATTGCAAGCTAAATTCATGTTAGCACCAGCAGTAATAAGAGCTTGTACGCATGCGGCATGGCCATGTTGAGCTGCCAGATGAAGAGCGGTATAGCCGTCCCCGTTTGTGGTATAAAGAGGCCCGAAATGGCGTGCTTCTGCTATGCATGTGGCATGGCCGTATTGAGCAGCAGTATGGAGCGGGGTGTTGCCATTGTTGTCGATGATGCCTGTCAATGTGGTGTAATTTCTGAGTGCTTGCAAGCATGCGGTATAGCCATGGCGAGCTGCAACGTGAGCTGGCGTAATACCATGACGGTTTTGAATACGAATACTGGCGCCACGTTCAATAAGTAAGTGTATCAATGGAATATTGTGTTGTGCAACGGCTTCATGAAGCGCAGTGGTGTAGATGTTGGCGTTGATATCTGCGCCATATTCAAGAAGGACTTGGGCGCATGCGGTGGAATAGCGGTTGTAAGCTGTCCAGCACAGTGGTGTTCTTGGTTCGCCGTGGAAGCGGTAGTTGTTATAATGTGCTTGATTAAGAACTGCTTCAGGCTCCAATCCAATAAGTCGTTTCGCTTTCCACAACGTTAGGTTACCAAGAGCTTGCCTGAGTTGTTCAGGACTGTCTTGGTTAATAGCTTGGATAATGGGATTTCCTGCAGCGGGTAGTGCGTTGGCAGTTAAAGCCAAGGCAACAAAAAGTGAATAAGCAAGTTTTTTAAACATGATATAACCTCTCGAAATGATATAACCTCTTCAGATAGATTTTTGACTATCTACACTCTTAGTTTATAGAAATATTGTCAATTTGGCAAATGGGCAAGAAGTGCCATTTTTTGTGTTTTGAGGGGCTTTTTATTGCTCATTTCGCTCGTTTTTCAACATTTACTCATTGGTAACGGGGCCGTAGTTTTCTGCGTTGTTCTTATGATATTCTTGGGCAATTAACAGGCGACATAAACCTCTTGCGTAATAAAAAGCGGTGTGGTTATGTCTATCTCGGGCATCAAGAAGTGCGCCTTTTTTTAAAAGTAGGCGTAAGCAGGCAATGCTATTTCTTCGTGTTGCCAGATGGAGAGGTGTTGACTTGTTGTTGTCTTGAGCGTCAATATGTGCGGTGTTCTTGATGAGTATTTGTGCAAGTTGGTTATGATTATTGTTGGCAGCCCAGTGAAGCGGGGTAGCTCCTTGTGCGTCTTGAACATTAACTGTTGCATCAAGAGTTTTAAGTTTTTTTGCTTGCATAAGAATTTGTTGAGTGCATGCGATGTTGCCTTTTTTAGCTGCGTAGTGCAAAGGTGTTTGGTTATTCTTATCAAGAGTGTTAAGAGAAGCGCCATACATAATCAGTAATTCTGCGCAGCGTGGGTCTTTTTCTGGGTCAGTGGCTAAATGAAGAGTTGTTAGTTTGTTTCTGGTTTTAGCATTAACTTTAGCGCCATGTTCAAGAAGCTTTTGCATGCAAAGATGGTTATTGTTTTTAGTTGCCATGTGAAGCGGCATAAGGCCTGTGCATGGGCCAGATAGTGGCTTAAGGTTGGGGTTTGCGCCGCGTTCAAGCAATAAACTTAAAGTAGCTAGGTTGTTATTGTGAACGGCGTAATGAACGGGTGTTAAGCCGTCATTATCGCGTACATCAAGGGAGATATTTTCCTTTTTAAGAAGTTCTTGTACGCATTCGGTATGGTCGTTTTCAACCGCAAGAAGAAGGGCATTAAGGCCTTTGTCTTCTCCATGGTAAGCAACAATGTTGACGTTTGTTCGTGGGTGCGCAAGGAGCATTTTGAGTGCCTTAAGGTTTCCTTTTTTAGCTGCTCTATAAATGGCTTTAGTGCCATTATAGTACATATTATTAGGATCGTTGTTGGGATCTTTTAAAAACTTGGTGAGTTTTTTCAAAAATCTGCTTTCTGTTGCTGGTGGGGTGGCATCAATTTCTGCGATGGCAGAAGAAGATGCTGGCATGGCCTTGGCTGTTAGTGCCAAAGCAATAAAAAATGAACCTATAAGTTTTTTATTAATAATCTTCATAATAACCTCCTGAACATGAGATTAAATAATTGTTATTCAGTATCTTGGCTGTTGCTTTCTGAATCTGCTTGTTCCGGTACAAGTGGGAGCACGCTACTTATTGGTGGTAGCATTTCAACAGGATCTGCGCTTGGGATAGTAGTTGTATCAACCACCGACGAGCTTGGCTGTGTGGTTGTAGAAGTGTCTGCTGATCTAAATACGCGAATTGTTGTTGGTTCGTTATTGTCTCGAGTAAATTCGGTTGCCGTGCGGCATAGAGGGCAGGTTGCTTGTTTTTTGTAATTAGCGCCGATTGTATTTCTTAAATGGTCATTGGTTTCAAGTTCTATGCGCGCTGCATTTTTGATACAATCTTCGTGAAAATCATGACCGCAGTTGAGATGTGCGTATGTTTCATGTTCTTCAAAATCACCAAGGCAGATTGAGCATGTTTCTTTTGAGATACTAGTTGAGGGTTTTTTTTCTGTTTGCGGAATAAAAAGTATAGCAACCGCATGATGATTAAGAGAAGCTGCAAGAATAGCTGGGGTTTGATTATTATTATTTTTTATTGTTGGGTTTGCTCCGCGTTCAAGAAGCATAGTTGTTGCGGTAACGTTGTTAGCTTCTACTGCATGGTGCAGCGCTGTTTCGCCATACTTGTTTTGTGCGTTAATAGTGAGTTTTGGGTCTTCCAACAGCAATTGATAAAGTTCTTGAACGTTATCAACAATTGCCCATTGAAGAGGAGTGAAACCATCTGAGTCAGGAATATTTTGGTTGGCGCCATGGTGCAAAAGTAGCTGTGCGCATGCTGGTGCATTACATTGAATTGCCAGATGAAGAGCTGTAGAGCCGCCTACATTTATTCTTGTGTCACCCTCAAAAGTTTCTGCGTCTTGAGCATCAATAAGAGCGAGGCCACCATTTTGGAGAAGTAATGCTAAACATGTGGTACGGCCTCCTTCTGCTGCCAAATGGACACAGGTTCGTTGTGTTGGAAATGCTCCAGGAGTTGAAACATGAGCACCGCGATTAAGAAGTAATTCTATACATGCTAGATGGCCATTTTGAGCAGCAAGGTGCAGTGCTGTTATATTTATGTATTCCCCTTCTGTTGGTGCTGTTGCAACGTTTGCTTGATTATCTAAGAGAAGCTTTAAACAGTCATACCAACCATTGTTGGCTGCAATGTGAAGTGCTGTTAGTCCCATAGTGTTTTGACAATTGACATCAGCGCCGTGTTCAATAAGTACCTCCGCGCATGGTAGGTGGTTGCCAATGACTGCCAAGGCGAGTGCGGTTAAGCCTGCATTAAGAGATGCGGCGTTAACGTTGGCGCGTGGTTTGGTGTAGCGTTTTTTTAAAACACCCTTTTTCTTTGTTGCCAAAAGGAGCTTAACGCATTCAGTGTGGCCTTTCTCTGCAGCCCAATGAAGTGTATTTTTGCCTTCCCAAAAGATGGTATTAATATCGATTTTTTTATTTTTTTTCAAATACTTTTGAAGTTCTTTTGCATCGCCAGCGCTTGCGTGAACAATAATTTCGGGTAAAACATCAGCATTTTGCAAAGAGTTTGATGCTGGGCTTGATGATGCAGCGGGCAGAACGTTGGTAGTTAGTATAAGCGTCAAAAAAAGCGAACAGGTAAGTATTTTTTTGATGTTTTTCATAATAAACCTCACAATTTTGGGATATGAGCCATTTTTTCGATAGTTATTTCTTTCTTATGTCCAGCCTACAATATATTGTCAAATTGTCAATTTGTACAAAAAATGAGTCTTTTATCAAATAAATACGCTAGGTGCCTAATTTTCATAGAAAATCACCAATTTTCTTAAAAAAGCCCATTTCTAAAGGCTTTCCATTTGTTTATTGCTAAATTTGTGCTAGAATCATTCAGTTTTAAAAACACGATTGTTGTGTACGTACGAAAACTAAACAACCAAATCCCGGTAACGGGGACTCATTGGGGGGTCAAAAATGGTAAACAAAGTTCGTATCGCCATAGCTATGGCATACTGCATTCTTTCTGCTCAATCCGTGACGTTTGCTGCTTTTAATTTGGCGGATTTGGACCAAGAAAATGTTGGCCAAAATCGTGCCAATGAAAAGCAGGGCAACCTTTCACTTTCGCTTCATGAATTTATGGACAATGTTAAAGAGCTTGATTATTACACCGCTAAAAAATTGGCACTGGCAATTCCGGGTACTGGGCGAGAAATTGTCATAGATTGGGGCTTTGGTGGTTCGGGTAGCATGTTCGACCCGTTGCCAACCGTTGAACCGCAAGAGCGTCTGATTAAGACAGATGGTCAGCAAGAGTCGTTGGCTGGGCTTGGTTCTGTGTTGCTTAAAAATGAGCTCTACAAGCGCAGCAAAAGCATTCCATTAATTAAGTGGTTAGTGCAAAGCAAAGTAACGCCCATCAAGCTTTTTACGCTTAAATTAGTGTTGCTCTTTAAAAATGCTTACACAACTGATTCTAGCAAAGTAAAAACAGAAGTTATGCGCTTGTTGGTCAGGCTTATGCTGTCTGAAGAGCTTTACAGCTTTGATCAAGACAAAGCGTTCTCAAGTTATCTGCCAGAAGGTAGTGTAGAAATGCTCAATGGTGTGCTACCAGGTTTGGTAGAATTTGTTAATGAATTGTGGCATGAGCTAATTACCGCAACCCCGAGCGATGGAGCCGATGATGTGCTGAATGTTCAAGCGGTAGTGCTGCACAATCATGCAGCCGCAAAGCAATGCTTGAAGCAGTTTAAGCATTATGAAGGTGCGGCGTTTGAACAAGATGTTACCGGCTTTTTGCAAGGGCAGGGCGTTGAAGTTGTTGATTATGTTGATTTGTCCAAGCTGGGCAACATCAGGCCAATGCTCAATGGTCGTGTAATGTTTAGTCCTATCACGCATTTGGCAGCGGTTACCACGTTTGAAAATGTTCATGAAAATAAGAACTTTAACAAAGAAGTTGGCATAGCGCCTGACGCATTGCACATTGGCACGCTGGTGTTGCACGAAAATAATGGCGTTTATTGGCTCTTGAATGCATCTAATAAGTTAGAATTGGCAGCCACGGCAAAACAGATTACCATCACGCTGGTAAAAGCATTGCGTGCGTATGTTGCCGCAAAGAAACAGCTGTTGAGTGGCACGAGCAAAAAAGCCCGTGCTTATCGCGCAATGTGTGAAAAATATGAAGCGCAATGTGCACAGATTAACGAATTTTTGGCACTGAGCGAAGGTCAAGCATCGCAACTTCGTCTGAATGCTACGTTGCAAGCAATTCAAGATGATGCCAAAAATGCCCATCAGTTGGCTCTTAATGAGCTGAGTCAGGGCATTGCAAAGCTTGATCAAGAAATAGCTAAGAAAAATGCGCTTATCAAGCAGTTTGAAGGCAAAAAAATAGCTGCGCATTTGGCGCACGATGTTCAAGCTTTAAACAAAGAGCGAGAACGCCTGCACGATATGCGCCAAAGTTATGCGCAAGAAGACCCAGCGCAGCTTCTTGAACAAAAAAAACAGGACTTACAAGATTTGTTGGCGTTGGCGGTTAAAAATGAACAGTCAATGAGCAATGAGCTTGCCGAGTGCATTAGCGATCTTAAAAAAGAGATTGCGGCCTTCGACCAAACACAAACGCATCAATGCACGCTTGATCAAAAGATTGCGTTGCGTGAGCGCATTGCGCAGGCCTACGAGCACGAAGCGCATGTGTTGGCCGATGGTCTTGAACTTAAAAAGCAAGAAATGGCATGGCTTGCGGGTATCCGCCGTCGTGTTGAAGAGCTTAAGTTTGCCGGCACGCGTTTGCTGATTGAAAATTATGGCGCAAACTTGCTTGAGCGTGCACAACGCATTCGTACTGATAATAAAAAAGCAATTAAGTTACGCGAGTATCGTGAAGCGTTGCAGGAAGTTGATGCAAAAGATCTTCCAGCAAAAGAACTTGAAAAGCTTGAACAGCTTGAACAACGCGTTGGTTATATGTTCGACCGTTCCGGTTCGCGCTTTTTAACGCGTGCTCTTGAGCATCAGTCTGAGTGGCAAACCTTCTTACAAGACTTTGATGGTTCAGTTGAGCCTTTTGCAAAAATCAAAAATGATCTTTGTGCAAAGCTTGCAACCATTATCAAGCGTTCAGCGCACGTTCAAGAAAACATGCCGGTTTACCGCCAATTGGTTTATCAGCTTCTTCCTGAATTTGGCGCGTGGTTTGACCAGATTGTTTATTAAAAGCGAGGTTATTTATTTATGAAGAAGTTTATTACAATCGTTCTTTTATGTTGTGTTTTGAGCGTTAGTTTGCGGGCAAATACTCAAGCAGACCTTGAAGCGGCTTACACACAGCTTGAAAGTCTTAAACAAGCACAAGCACCAGCGCAAGAGATTGAGCGTGCACAAAAAGCCTTTGATGCTTTGACCAACCAGGCGGGTAGTGAAGCGTTACAAGCCTGCCCGTTTAGTAAAGAAATGAGCATTGATGAACTAAAAGATCGCTTTCTTAAGCTTACTCAGTTTGTAAGTTATGATTCTTTGTCGTACGATGATCAACGTGTGATGGATGCTCTGCTAAGCCGCACGCGTCAGATTTTTGAGTCGTTTGGCCGCGCTGAATATCAAAAATTTGCGGTTACCTGGTATGTTGAAGCCATGCTTAACGCTCAAGAGCAAGCATTATTTATGCTTGAGTTTTTGCGTGTTGGCAGATCTGTTTGTCCAGCTGCGGTGGTAGAAGTACCACTTGATGCACACGAGCATGCTCATGTTGCGCTTGCTATTTTTAGTCAGTTGGTTGAATGGGCGTTTGATAATATTAAACGTTGTAATGACGATTTTGAAACAAAAATAATGCGACATCCTAATGTTTTAGCGTTAGTTTGTGCCAACGTGCCTCAGCGCTTTCAGCCAGTGTGGTGGTTGTTTGATAGATCGGTAGGTGATTTATTTAAAAGGGTAAGCTCTTTCTGGCTTGTCAGGATTGAGTGCATTCCTGCTTTGCAGTTTCATGAATGTTGCCGAGACTTTTTGTTACAGCCAAAAAAAACTGAAGAAATGGTTTATAAGCTAGAAACAGAAATTTATCGAGCTTATACAATGTATGACAAACAGCTGTTGACCAAACAGCTTTTTGAAATTTTTGTTTGCCGACTGAATATGGTAAAAAAAGAACAGTCTTTGACTGCCAATTTTGCAAGCTCTGACCAAAAAATAGATGTGCTTATCAAACACAAAGCGCTTGTTGAAGATGATGTGTATGCAACGCTTTTCCACGATGCAAAGCTACGCAAGGTAGTGGGGCAGTACTATAAAGTGGTTGAAGGTGTTTTATACGACAATTTGGGCACTGTGCAGCTGACGTACGAAATCTATGCATTGACCAAAAAGCTTGTGCGTTTGCAGAGTAAGCAGGGTTTTGTTTCCAAATATTTCTTGGGCTGCTGTTCCAAAGCAAGTTTTGAAGCTGACTTGATTAACGATATGCTGGCAGTAGTGCAAGATGCGGCCTTACTCGTGCAAAAAAATGCCAAAAACACCGTCTTGTCTGGCCAGTTGTTTGAACAGGCCAATGGTTTGCTCGACCATCCCATGATCAAAAAAACATTGGACCGTTACGTTGGTATTCCGGTTGAGAACATTAAAAAGACCGCGCTCAATGTGGTGGGCGCAGTGAGCCCGCTGGTGGCACTTGGTATCTTAAAATTGGTCGCGCCACAGGCCGAGCAAGAAATCAAAAAAGAAGCAGCAACGGTTACCGTTGAAGGGCCGCACATCGCTTCGTATCTTGAAAAGCACCCAGAGGTTTTTGAAAAACTGATTGCGCAGCACCCTGAGTTGGTGGGGCGCCTGGCTGACCAGGTGGCGGCTAAGTTGCCCAGATCATAAAAACGGTGTAAGGTAAGCACCCTTCGAGACGTCCGTCTTCGCTAACGCTTTGCCGGACTCCTCAGGGCAATCGGGGTCTTTCTCCTCCGTTGCTTAATTAGTTTTAAACCACATTGATTCTCATCCTGCCCTCACTGAGAAGCTTGTCCTTCGACAGGCTCAGGATAGGTTTGACTAACTTCGTTCCGTTCTCCCTGAGGAACCCCGCTACGCGGGGTGTCTCGAAGGGTTTTTCCAAGGAAATAAAATTATGCTGCCATTTTACGTTTATATCTTGAAGTGTAGTGATGATTCTTACTATACCGGCCACACTGATGATATTGATAAACGTTTGCATGAACATAAAACAAGCACGTATGATGATTCTTATACTTCCAGTCGGCTGCCATTCAAACTTGTTTTTATGCAAGAATTTGCGACGAGATATGAGGCTTTGGCGGCAGAAAGAAAAATAAAGGGATGGGGAAGAAAGAAAAAAGAAGCTTTGATTGCTGGTGATTGGGAAAAAATTTCGCAGTTGGCTAGCAGGAAAAAGATCTAAAGATGGGCCCTTCGAGACGCCTGTCTTAGCTAAAAGCTTCGTCAGGCTCCTCAGGGAGGACGGAGGAAGTGAGTGCTCGTTATTTTGTTTGTAGGCTATGGTTCTGGCGAAGTGGTAAGTATGTTGAGCAGTCTGCATTTTTTTTATTTCATCCCGCTCGCCCTGAGGAGCTCGAAGAGCGTCTCGAAGGGCTCAGCACCCTGACTTGGTGGGGCGCCTGGCTGACCAGGTGGCGGCTAAGTTGCCCAGATCATAAAAACGGTGTAAGGTAAGCAACAATTAAAGGTCCGACCAGTTAAACCCTTTGTTGTTTACCAAAAATTATGATTTACCACCTAGCCCAAAAATTACAAACAACGTACACGTTTTTTAATCTCTTTCATTACGTCAGCGTTCGCGCTATTGGCGCTTTTCTTTCTGCCGCACTCTTTTCATTAGTTTTTGGCGATTGGTTTATAAAAGCCTGCCGCCAGCACTTTGGTGCCAAAGCGCGGGAGTTCACACCCGAAACGCATCAAAAGAAAAACAATACCCCAACCATGGGTGGGCTTTTTATTTTACTCGTTTTTGTTTTTAACACGTTGCTGTGGAACAAATTAACCAAGCCAAACTTATGGGTTTTTTTGTTGGGCATTATCGGGTTTGGGTGTATTGGCTTTCTTGATGATTGGCAAAAAATTAAAGCCCACAAAGGTTTGTCGGCAAAAGTTAAATTTTTACTTCAACTGAGCATGGCCGTGCTGGTCATGACGGTGTGGTACGTGTGGGCGCAGCCCAACACCGCCGTGTGCATTCCGTTTATAAAAAATATCGACGTTACGCTTGGTTGGTTAATTATTCCCTGGGGCGCTTTCATAATCATTGCCACCAGCAACGCGGTTAACCTGACCGATGGGCTGGATGGTTTGGCAACCGGCCCACTCATTTTTAACTTTGCTGCTTTTGCATTAATTGTGTACCTGGCCGGTCACATGGCTTTTTCAGATTATTTATATATTCCGTTTGCCGGCAGTGCAGAAGTAAGTATTATTGCTGCCAGCCTGGTGGGGGTGTTGCTGGGCTTTTTGTGGTACAATACCTATCCAGCACAAATATTTATGGGAGATGTGGGTTCCCTGGCATTAGGCGCGGGTTTGGCGCTTATGGCACTCATGGCCCGCCAAGAGCTCTTGCTGTTGATTAGCGGCGGAATTTTTGTTCTAGAGACTGTCTCGGTTATTATTCAAGTTTTGTCATTCAAGTTTTTGGGACGACGCATGTTTCGCATGGCGCCAATTCACCACCACTTTGAATTAAAGGGTTGGCAAGAAGCAAAAATTACCGTACGATTTTGGATTATATCAATAATCTTGTGTGTTCTTGCGCTGTTGACATTGAAAATTCGATGAGCCTGCAAAGTGCTGGCAAAACGCCTAAAACCTGCTAGGCTTATCCTGATTTAGTAGTTTTATGTTTTTTTGTAATCTTGAGGTAGTTAAAAAAATATGCCTGAATTAGCCAATAAACTGAGTTCGATAAAGCGTGAGTTTACTGATGCACTTGCACACGTTCAAACCGATAAGCAGGTGGAAGATATTCGACTCGATTTCTTGGGCAAAAAAGGCAAGATAACTGCTCTCATGCTTGAGCTCAAAGAATTGTCGGTTGACCAAAAGCGTGAGTTTGGGCCGTTGCTCAACGCGCTTAAGCAAGAAGTTGAAGCGGCAATAACTCATACCAAAGAAGCGCTGGCCAATCAGCAAGCTCAAGCAGCAATACAAAAACAACAACATTTTGATGTGACTGCTGTTAAGCCCAATCTGCCGCAGGGCTCGTTGCATGTGTATTCACAGATTGTTGCTGAAATTGAAGATATCTTTTTGTCGATGGGCTACCAAGTTCTTGATGGCCCAGAGCTTGAAACTGATGACAATAACTTTACCCATTTAAATATTCCCAAAGATCATCCTGCGCGTGATATGTACGATACCTTTTGGGTAGACGTACCAGGTCTTTTAATGCGCACTCACACTTCGCCCGTGCAGGTTCGTGCTATGCTTTCACACGAGTTGCCCTTGGCAGCATTTGTGCCAGGCCGTGTGTACCGTCACGAAGCGGTAGACGCTTCGCATGACTTTATGTTTATGCAGTGTGAAGGTATTTTGATTGATAAAAATGTTAATCTTTCAAATCTTTTTGCTACCGCACAGGCATTTTTAAAAGCGTTATTTAAAAAAGAAGAATTAGATATTCGCATTCGTCCGGGTTTCTTTCCCTTTGTTGAGCCAGGCATAGAAATTGATATGCGCTGCCCATTTTGTTCAAAAGGGTGCTCCGTTTGTAAAAAATCAACCTGGATGGAAGTCTTTCCCGGCGGTATGATACATCCCAATGTTTTGCGCTCATGTGGCATAGATCCTGAAATTTATTCAGGCTTTGCTTTTGGGTTTGGATTGTCGCGTTTAGCGATGTTGAAATATGGTATCGATGATATTCGCTTATTTCACAGTGGGAAGGTTAAATTTTTAGAGCAATTTTAGGGACGAGAAACTAAAAAAGGTGAGAGTGTAAAGGAGAAGACAATGGGAGTAACAAAAGCCATAATTCCAGCAGGAGGATTGGGCACTAGATTTTTGCCGGCAACAAAAACATCTCCCAAGGAAATGTTGCCAATTCTAGACAAGCCAGCCATTCAGTACATTGCCGAAGAGGGCATTCGCTCTGGCATTAAAAATTTCGTTGTTGTAACCGGCAAAAACAAAAATGTTATTGAAGATCATTTTGATACCAACCCAGAACTCGAAAGTTTCTTGTCTGCGCGCGACAAGGGCCACCTGCTTGATGAGATAAATAAAGTTGTTAACGCGGCGGATTTTATTTATGTTCGCCAAAAAGAACCGCTTGGTTTGGGACATGCCGTGTGGACTGCCCGCCACGTGATTGGCGACGAGCCTATGGCCATCTTTTTGCCTGACGACATTATTGCTGGCAACACGCCTGCCATGGGTCAGTTGATTCAGGTTGCCATGCAAGAAAAATGCAATGTGGTAGCCGTGCAAGAAGTGCCCATGGACCAAGTGAGCCGCTATGGCATTGTTGCAATTCGCAAGCAATTTTCTCCCAACCTTTTTCAAGTTAAAGAACTGGTCGAAAAACCTTCCATTGCCGAAGCTCCATCAAACTTGGCTATTGTTGGTCGCTATGTTCTTTCGCCAAACATCTTTAAAGCACTTGAAGAGCAGCGCATTGGCGCCGGCGGCGAGATTCAGCTGACCGATGCTATTCAAAGCCTGCTCTTTGCTGGCGAAAAGGTTTTTGCCTACAAAGTACAGGGCATGCGGTACGATATTGGTACGCCGTTGGGCTTGCTCAAAGCCAACTTAGATTTTGCGCTTAAGCATCCAAAATATTCTGAACAGATTCTTGAGTATTTAAGAAAGCTGGACAAAGATTTTGTGGTGATGCAGGGCAAGGCTCAGGCGTTGAGCAAAGGGGCGCAGGTAGCGTTGTAATTATTGTTTCTTGACCAAATTCTTGTTGAATTTCTACAATCCGTTAAAGAATAACTCTTTAACGGATTTTTAGTTTCAGGGAGGTTGTCTTGAAAAAGTTGATGTTGGTGCTCAATGTGTTTGTGCTGTTGAACTTTGGTATGCTGTTTTGTGCCGCAAGCGACTCGTTTGACCAACCCGCTACTGAAATTACTTTTGAAGACAAGCCGGGATTTGTCCCGCCCGACAGTATTGATCGCGTGCGGCTGTCCGCCAGCACAGATCGATTGGCCGACGAGTTTGAGCTGGTAAAAAATTCGCCGCTTCAAGCGGTTAAAAATAACGATATCAATGAACTGAGAAGAATTTTGCAAGAACCCAACATGGTTGATCTTGAGGACCGTGAAGAAGTACTGGGCAGGACGGCGTTGCACATTGCTAGCCAGTTTTGCTTGATAGAAATAGTTGAGCTTTTGCTCAATGCTGGGGCTTTAGTAAATATTCAAGACAAGAGTGGCAATACGCCGCTTCACTACGCAGCGGGCTGGGGCTTTGTTGAGATTGTGGCGCTTTTAGTTGAAAAAGGAAAAGCGTGCCAAGACATTATAAATCTCAAAAGAGAAACGCCCGTTATGATTGCATTTCGCAACGGGCGTTATCCACAATTGAGTAAGTATCTAAAAATTTATGAGCATTGTTTTTAACGTGGTTGTCCAGGTGTTTGTTGTGCTTCTTGAGCAGCTCTTGTTAGGCGGCTGAGTGCATCTTGGGCCCGTTGTTGTGCTGCGCCCAGTTCTGCGGCAGATTCTAGTCTTTCAGTTGCTTGGCGCACGCGAGCAGTTGCTGCATCAATGCCTGGTGTAACTCGTTCTGCAGGAACTAGGACATTACTTACTTCTGGATTTACCGTACTTGCCCCAGCTCTAACGGGTGTTTGTGTTGGGCTACTTGATGCTGATATGTCAAGACGAGCTTGTCCTGGGAGTTGACCTGGTGTTGGTTGTTTGACCAAAATCGCCTGTTGTGGTTGTTGTAGTGTTTGTATGGTAGCCGTTTGTGGTTGGGGGCCAGGCGTGATGGTAAATTTTTGTGGTTGTATGCTTTGGCTTTCTGCGGTGATTGGTGGTGCTTGTGGTGTAGTAACTGGTGGCTTTGCCGGTTTTTCTGGCGCTGTTTGAGTAACTCCTGGACCTTGAGCTGGGCGTGGAGGTTTTTGAGGTGCTACGAGTGCTGCTTGTCCTGTTTCTGGGTCTGCTAAGTGGTAGCCAACAAGGCGTGTGCGAACCATCTGAGAGGCTTCTATATCTTTGTTATTGGCTTGTTGTTGTTTTTGTAGTGCTTCTAGTTTTTGCCTATTTTTTTCGGTTGGAGATTTTTTATAAAGTTGTTCTGCTTCTGTTAACTTTTTACCAATCTGTTCGCCTTTGCCAAGGTCTGCATAAAGCTTTGTTTGAAGACGGTTAATTTCTTTTCGCACATTTGGGTCTTTGAGCGTCTCGGAGCTTAGTTTTATGCGTAAATCAGTAAGCTTTTTTTGTGCTGCTTGTTGTTCTTGGATTGTTTTTGCGCTTTCAACTTCTTCTTTTGCTTGTGCTATTTTTTTGATATATGCCATCTGAACATGTTCCATTTGAGTTTTTGGGAGCACTGGTTCTTTAGGCAGCGTACTCATTTCTGGTCGAAAAAATAAATTGGTAGCTTGAGCGCGCAACTTTACCGCTTTTTCAGGGTCAGTTTTTGCTACTGCTTTTGCTTCTTTTTCTAATGCAGCTTTTTGGTAAAGCATTCGTACCATGCTTGGTGCTTTTTGGTCTTCTGCTTTTGCAGCTTTTGCCCATGCTTGTTGTGCTTCATATTTGGCGCCAAAAGGTGGCCTAAAGAACGAGGTTATTTGTGCAACGACCCCTTCTTGTTTGGGCTTAATGTTAAAACCTCTCATTAAATCGTAAGTAGATGGCATTTTGTCTGCGTCTTGGCGTAATGATCTTCTGGGGTCGGTGCTTGGTGTTGGTACTGTCGGCGTGCTTAAATGTGGCGAGCGTGGTGGGGGTTGCGATGTTGGTGGTGTTGGGGTTGGTGGCATGCTTGTGGGTCTATACAGTGGGTTTGGGACTCTTGTCATTGGTTCTGGGCCTCTGCGCACCATGCCGTTAACAGGTAACAATATGCCAAAAAGCATTATGGTTACACTGACCAAAAAATGAGCTTCTTTTTTTAATAGTTTCATGTTGTTTCCATGGTATTGTTTTTGGCAATGTTATTACGTGAGATAAAGATTTATTTTGTTGGTGCTGACGACCAGTTAAGCATACGGCCAACAAAGTTAGTGCGTCCTGAGCCGTTGACATACAGCGATATGCCAAACAGAATGACCGTCAAGCTGACCCAAAAACGGACTTCTTTTTTTAGTGGATTCATACTATTCCCCAACCCTTTAAAACTTTTAGAATGCTTTATATCTTGTCTTTATGATAATAATTTTTGCCTATCCAAAGCAATAGTTTGGCAAAGGGGTTTGGTGGATAGATGGCAACATAAGAAAACGGCGATACATAATAATTATGCATCGCCGTTACTTTTAGGGGAAAAGTTAAAGTACTAGGTTAGAATTTCTTGATACCGCGATAATTCCAATATTCGCTAATTAATTCTGGCGAACCGGAAATACAGATCATGCCATCGCGTTCATCAACCGCAGACTTTGTTTGCTCAAAAGCTTCTTTAAAGTTTGCGCATGCTTTTGCTTTAACGTTCAACTCTTTTGCCATGAGGGCAAGGTCTTGAGCGTCGTGGCAGGCAACTGAGCCAGGGATTGGTACAAAGAAAATTTGGCCGCTGACTTTTTTAAGCAAATAACGAATAAGCTTGATAGCTTCCATGGCATTAATGGCTTTATGCAAACCAATAACAATGCCAAGGCCTTTGAGCGGCTTTTGGTAATGAACCAAACGAATACCCAAGAACAAGTTAGTTAATGCATCCAAGTTGCTAGCATTGTCTAACAAAATGGTTGGTTTTTCTTTATCTAATAATTCAAAGCGACCACGAAGCAGATCGAACTGTTCTGTCCAAAAACCTTTGAGGGTTTTAATTGGGTGCAGTTCTGCGTGACGTTTAGCTTCAAGGGTTGGGCGACCGCGTTGGCCTTTTTGGGTTGCCAAGAGGTTGCCGCGTAAAAATGGTGAAAATTTACCTTTAACATCTTCAACATAAATTTGAGCAATACGTTCCCCAAGGGAAGCTATACGGCCATAAAGTTGTTCAAAAATGTAAGGGAGATTGGCAAGTTTTCTGATTGGCATAGCCCAGAGTGCGCCGTGGGTGTCTATCCAGTTTTTCATTTTTTGAAGGCGAATTTTGCTTTGTTCTGCTGAAATGAACCAGGTGCCTTCTTTTGCTATTTCCAACATTTCAAATGCTGCTTGGTCAAGGTCTGGGCTTAAAAGGCCAACTTGATCTTCAGCGATGCGGGTAATAGCGGCAATTTTTGGTTTAAGAATGTTAGCTGCATCTAATTTTCCGCCGTAACCAACTTCAAAGAGTGCTACATCAACTTTTTCTTCTGCCAAGTTGAGCAATGAAGCCATGAGAATAACTTCATAAGCCGTTGCTTTAATATTGTGCAATTCGGTAGCATTAATAACTTCATTAACGGTATCGGTAAAGGGTTTGTTGCCGATAGGTTGAAAGTCTACAATCATGCGTTCGTTGTAGTTCAAGAAATGGGATGAGTAGGTTGCAGCAACTTTAAAGCCTTCTTCTTTTAAAAGCTTGGCGGCAAAGTGTATGGTCGAACTCTTACCATTTGTTCCACAAACTAAGATAGATTCGGTTTTTGTTGATGGATGGCCAAAGGCTTTATCCAGTTCTTTCATACGATCAAGAGCATCTTGACCATATTCATAGCGAACAAGGCTGTCCAAGTGTTCAACCACTTCGCTATAACTACGGATTTTTCCTAAGGT
Organism: Candidatus Babeliales bacterium; assembly: GCA_019749895.1. Taxonomy (NCBI): domain Bacteria; class Candidatus Babeliae; order Candidatus Babeliales; species Candidatus Babeliales bacterium. The sequence goes on from JAIEPG010000001.1 coordinate 226,470, forward strand.
TGTTGTGCCTTTTTTCTTGGCTCTATCAACGCTTGTTATCATTGTCATGGCATTAGCCTTTCTTTTATTCTCGTAACTATTCTCTTTTTTAAGTTCATTACTATTACTTCTGTCTCTAGATTTCTTCAGACCCTTCCCCCGTCTTCCCTGAGGAGCAACTCGTTGAGTTGCGTCTCGAAGGACCAAAAGTGAGAGGGGATTGTTTTTTTCTGTACTAAAGTACATAATGCTGCAAAGCTAGATCAATTTTGATAATCCAGCTAGTATTTAATTTGAATTTCAAATCTATGGTATAAGTTCAATTTAAAATTTATAGCCATATTTCAAGGATAAGTTATAATTGGCGGATTGTCAAACGCATAATAACCACCTATTCGAACGATTGGTAATTGACAAATGGATACAAATAGTAACAATAAATACTCAAAAAAAATAATATCCTGGCAGGACGAAGCAACAATTTCCCGATTGAAAGAATCTCTTGATCGTGACAGTTTGTCAATTGTGGATTCTGATACGGTTTTGGGTCTTCTTGCCAATCTGAAACAATCAAGTTTTCAGGCATTAAATACCACAAAAGGAGATCGCGGCGATAAGCCGTACTTGGTTTTGATTGGCGGTCTTGACAAGTTGTCACATTTTGTTGATCCATCAACAATAAATCTGCCATTACAGCGGATGCTTTTACAGTGCTGGCCGGGGCCTGTTACGGTCATTTTTAAGGCCAAAAAGGGTCTACCTGCCCACGTGGTGGCTCAAGACGGCACTATTGCCCTGCGTTGCCCACTTTTTGACCCACTTTTGCGCCTTTTGGGCCATTTTGATGGTTTATTTTCAACCAGTGCTAACAAAAGCGGTTGTCCTGTGCCAAGTAGCCTGAGCGCGATTGACAGTGCACTAATGGAGGCTGTTGAGTGGGTAGTTATTGACAAGCAAAGGGCCTCGGGGCAAACTGGGCAGCCATCAACAATTATTGATTGTTCTGGCAATAAAATTCGTGTGGTCAGAGAGGGCGCATATCCTGTTAAGGAGCTTGAGCGATACTATGAATCAGTATTTGAAAAATGATCTATTTTCTCCGCACTTAGTGACCGATGCCTGGCATTTAATTGAAAGTGTCAACGCTATTACCTTACTCACTCACCAAAAGCCAGATGCCGATGGCATGTCAGCGTGCGCTGCAATGTCTGCGTTGCTTGAAAAAATGGGTAAGTCGGTTGAGGTGGTGTATCCATCTGAGCCTGAAGTACCACTCAAGCGCCAGGGTGCAAACGTTTTGGTAAACAAACATAAACAAGAACCCGATTTGTTAATTATGTTTGATACGGCAAACTATGAACGGTTATATTATCCTGCCGCCTTTCACGAAATACCCAGCATTAACATTGACCATCACATCAGCAACAGTATTAAAGCAAGCATTAACTTGATTACCGATCAGGTTTCAAGCACCTGTGAACAGCTTTATTTGTTGTTGCACTGGTGGGGCCAAGAAGTTGATAAATACATGGCTGAATGTTTATTGTTTGGCATGTTGTATGATTGCCAAGTTTTTCATACACAATCTACACGCCCTCGCACGTTGCGTGTTGCTGCCGACCTGATTGATGCCGGTGCCAACTTGTTTGAGCTGATGGGTGAGTTGTTGTTTAACAAAAAGCCAGAAATTATTACCTTGTGGGGCCGGCTGTTAAGTTCGGTTACGTTTGCTCCCAACCGCAAAGCTGCGTGGTCCGTGATTCGACAAAAAGATTTGCAAAGCCTTGGCTTAACGCTGAGTTCTACCGTTGGCTTTAGCAATTTTTTGGCTCAACTTTCTGATATTGATATCACGATTCTGTTTTATGAAGAACAAGATGGTAAAACAAAAGTTTCGCTGCGCTCCAAACAGGCTGACGTTAACAAGTTGGCGGGGCATTTTGGTGGTGGTGGGCACAAAAATGCATCTGGCATTTCACTAAACAGGCCAATTGATGAAGTGGTTAAAGAGGTAACGAGCTACTTGCAATAAAAAAGTTTACAACATCGGGAATAAGCATGATAAAAAAAATTTCAACAGCTCTTTCTATTTCTCTGCTACTGGCAAGTTCTGTGTGGGCAGCAACATTTTCTTTGTCTCCTGAAGAACGTGAAAATATCATAGAACGCGAACTTGACCGGTGCCAAGGACCGCGCCCTTGGCGCTTGTTGTCCAACCAGGAGTATTGCAAGCACATAGCGAAACCAAGGATGGGCGTAACGCCGTTGCATGTTGCGGCAAAAGAAGGCTACACCGAAGTGATTTCTACTCTTGTTCAGCAGGAGTGCAATATCGATGCTGTTGATTGGGGTGGTGAGACTCCCTTGCATTATGCAGCTTTTTGGGGCAAGCCCGAAGCCTTTGATTTGTTGATTGAGCTTGGTGCTCATCGTTATGCCGGAGATAAAAAAGGTAGGCTTGCCTGGCCAGAGCGTCAAATGTTGAGGGCGGCACAAGTAGGCGATCTTGAGCAGGTGCAGCAGTTCTACAGGTGTGGTGTCAGCCTGGAGGCCTACATGTGGGATTATCACAATAAAGTTCGGTTAACCGTACTGCACCTGCTGGTACTGGGCCACCACTACGAAGCACTGCGTTGGGTGTGTGTTGAATTGAAAAAAAGGTTTAGATCGCTGAATCCCACCTGTGGGGATAATTATGCAAAGTGGACGCCGCTTCACTATGCCGAGTATCTTTGCGATGAGCAAGCGCAGCAGATTTTGCGTGAATTTAAGGCGGATGTTCGGTACGGGCAGCAGGAAGTGCGCGATGATGAGCTTGGTGATGATCACGATCAGCTGCTCCCGCACGAAAAGTTTGCTGGTGGCGGAAATGTCAGAGTTCTTGAGTCCGTTCCGGGTGGTATTTCTTATGGTAGTCCTAGTGAGGATGGTTGTTGTATTCAGTAAAAAAAAGAGCTCACGGTTAGTGGGCACGTAGGAGTAATTATGATTTCAAAAGTTTCAAAAGTTTTTTCTTTTGCATTGTTGCTGAGCAGCCCTGTGTGGGCAGCAGCCAGCAACAACAAGGCGCTCGTTGAAGCGTTTTTTCAAGCGTGTGCCAAATCAAGCAAACAGGCTTCAGAGGGTTTACTAACTCCTTACACCATAACACCTTCCGGTGATAGTTTATTTTTTGCAGCTGTAAAGGGAAATAACGCTGATGCTGTTAAGGTTTTGTTGGACCACGGAGCCAATCCAAATCAGCGCGATCCAAAAGACAAGAGTGGCGGCCGCACTCCCCTGCACTATGCTGTTGGGCATAAAAATTTAGAGATGGTTAAAGCGCTGCTTGCAAAAGGTGCGAACCCTCTTAAGTACCGCAGAGATCACCAATGGACGCCTCTTGGTTTAGCTGATTGGAGAACTCCTATAAAAATTGAAATGAAGAAAGCGGCTGCACAGATGTTGGCAGCCGCTACCTACAATCAGTTATTGCCAAAAATTAAGAAGTTGGTTGAGCGTGGCGCCAAACCAAATGGATATGGGCAAATAGTGCCTCTTTGTTCTGCGGTTGGGAATAATCGATTAGATGTTGTGAAGTATTTTATTGAAGAAAAAGATGCTTCGCTTGCACGAACTGATGAATGTTCTTATACCCCGCTTCATCTGGCTCTTGTTTGGAATAAAATTGAGATATTGGATTATTTACGTCAGCGCGTTTTTCTTTTGCTGCACAAAAATATTGTTGAACATGTAGATGTTCAGAACACTACCTGGTATTTCAACCTTTTTCTGAATGCGCCAAATTATATCCAAAAGCATCCTGGCTGGCGTACAAAGTTAACAGAAGAACAAGTTATTCAAAATCGCGAAGCAATTTTAAGTATTCGTGGTGAGCATGGTGCTACGTTGTTGCACACGGCAGCGGCAGAAGGAACTCTTGAGGTCGTAAACCTGTTGATTCAATTTGGTGCCGATGTGCGTGCGCGTGACAACGAAGATGCTACGCCGGCACACTATGCTGCGGCAATGGGTCACCAAAATATTGCCGACCGTTTGTTTTTGGCTGGTGCTTCGCCATATGCCCAAGATATTCATGGCAATACGCCGGGCGGCTTGATGCAAGATGTTGTTGAAGATGTTGAAGGAGATGGCGGGCTTGCATTCTTGAATGCGTTTGCGGGTTTTGGATTGGGCGACGACGAGTAATTCTAACAAAAATTTACATAAAATATTGGAGTAACTATGATTTCAAAAGTTTCAAAAGTAGTAGCATTTTCTTTGTTGTTGAGCAGCTCGGTGTGGGCGGCGGCATCTTCAAGTTCACGGGCAGTCGATCTTAACGAAATTTATGACGCGCAAGTAATTGACCAACGGGCGCGCGTAACTTATGAAAAGATATTTACTGCCGTTGAGCAGGGGAGTATCCAAAGGCTCCGTAATTTGTTTATTGACTTGCCGGTGGTGACCAGGGATGTGCGCAATCATGAAGGTGCGACGCTGCTTCATTGGGCGGTCCGGCATGGTAAAATTAATGTTATCGAGTGGTTGGACAAGATCGACAAGATCGGTACACGAGAGCTTGTAAACGAGCAAGATTACAAGGGTTGCACGCCTTTGCACTATGCGGCAAAAAAAGGTGATCTCGCTGTGGCCAAAACCTTGTGCGAGGGCTTTGCGTGTATGAATGCCAATGAACAAGATGAGACTGGTGCCACGGCGCTGCATTATGCCGTGAAAGCAGGACGCAAAGAAGTGGTCATTTTATTGTGTGAATGGGCCAAGGATCTCAGCCTTGATGTTGACGTGCGAGATGTTACCGGTTCCACGCCATTGCATTATGCTACCATCGATCGCTTTAAAGATATTGCTGACCAACGGGCAGTTGTTGATGCGCTGATCAAGTGTGGTGCTAACCAAAATGCGTTAAACACAAATGGTGATCGAGCACTTTCGTCCCATGCTCGTCTGTGTTTTGCTGCGTTTCAAGGTAATGTTCCAGCAATGGCGGTTCATTGCACGTTGGGAACCAGTCTTCATGCTCAAGATGCTCAAGGTTGTTCGCCGTTGCATTATGCGGTAATGAGCAAAAATCTTAACGCAATTTCATTTTTATTAGAACGTCGCGTTCCTATTGAGGTAAAAAATAATGCCGGTCAAACGCCGTTCAACATTGCAGAACAGTTGCACGATCAAGGCGCAAAAGAGCTTTTGTCGCTTTATTTTAGGGCTTCACGTTAAAAAACTAACTAACAAGGAAAAATATTATGATAAAAATTACAAAAGTTTTTGTGTGTGCATTGTTGTTGAATACTGGCCTTTGGGCAGCAAGTTCGTCAAGTTTCTCGAGTTTGTCAGAGAGTGAAACAGAAGAGCTTACGGGCGCGTTGGAAGAGCTAAAGCTCGATAAGCATTATGGATGTAGCGCTTTGAAGCGGACGCTGCTTCATATTGCTGCTGAGCAGGGCAATATTAAGGCTATCGTATACTTGATTGAGCGAGGAGATCCAATTAATGTGCGTGACTATGCGGGCAATACGCCATTGCATACGGCTGCCATTTTTCAGTATGCGCAGCCAGAGGTCTTTGATTTGTTGATTCAGCTGGGTGCTGACCGGTATGTGCGCAACAATAAAGGCGAGCTTGCCTGGCCAAAAAGGCAGATGCTTTGGGCGGCAAAAGCTGGCGACCTTGCGACGATGCAAGAGCTTTGTAGGTACGATGCAAGTCTTATTGAAGCATACGATTTGAATCTGGCAAATGATTGTTTGTATGTTCTGCACTATCTTGTGTTGAGTCGCAATTACGCTGCTCTGACCTGGGCATGTGCACAGCTTATGGCACGGGGTGAATCTGTTGATTCTACCGGATCTTACTGGACACCATTGCAACTGGCTGCTTTTTATCAAGATAAAAAAGCCTGGGATATTTTGATTGCGTGTGGTGCTAGTCAAGCAAAAACATCTTGGGATATGGCACATATGCAGCCGTGGTGCGATAAATTTATCTGTACATATTATGCTGATGGAAAGGTTGTAACCATGCCACGGCATGAGTCTAAGGGTGGCTGTTCGATTGTTTAGATAAAAAAGTTCATCAAGTTTAGGGGTAACTATGATTTCAAAAATTTCAAAAGTAGTAACATGTGCTTTGTTGTTGGGCGGTCCAGTATGGGCTGCCTCGAGTTCATGGACAAGCAACCTTGATGAGTTTGAGCGTGCACGGGCAACTGACGAGAAAATGTTTATTGCCGTTGAGTTGGGCAACACCACAAAGCTTGCAGAACTTTTGCTTTCATCACAAGCTTTGGCCGGTGACGTGTGCAATCACGATGGTGCAACGCTGCTGCACTGGGCGGTGCGCCATGACAAGATTAATGTTATCGAGTGGTTGCGAAACAATGTGGCGCCGGGTCTTGTCAACGCGCAAGATAACAAAGGCCGTACTCCCTTGCACTACGCGGCAGAAAAAGGGAATGTTGGTGTGGTTAAGGCTTTATGCGAAAGCTTTGAGCGCATTAACGTTAACGCACCGGATGAAACTGGCGCAACACCACTGCACGATGCGGCTTTTTTTCGTTCTCAGGCGGCTTTTTGTTGGCTGGTTCAAAACAGGAAAGATATCGATTTCCATGCGCATGACCAAACAGGTGCCACGCCGCTGCATTATGCGGTGCAAGCGGGGCTCAAAGAAGCAGTACTTTGTTTATGCAATCATGACGATAGTCTCAGGCTTGATGTCAATGCACGTGACCTTACAGGTTCCACGCCATTGCACTATGCTACCATAGATCGCTTTGCAGATATTGCAGATCAATGTGCTGTTGTTGCTGCACTGATCAAGCGAGGTGCTAACAAAAATGCGCTCAATCTGAAGCGAGAGATGGCACTTGCTCCCCATGCTCGTCTGTGCCTTGCGGCGTTTCTAGGCAATGTTGAAGCGATGAGAGGTGCGCATGCATTGGGGGCAAGCCCTCATGCACAAGATGCCAAGGGTTGCACGCCGTTGCACTATGCAGTAATGAGCAGAAATATCTATGCAATGGAATTTTTGTTAGGGCATCGCGTTCAGATTGTTGTAACAAATAATGCCGGTGCAACGCCAATGTGTATTGCACAACAGGTGCAGGATGAAGGTGCCGTGAAGATGCTGAATCTTTTTTTCAGGGCTAGCGCGCATTAAACAAAATTAGCTAACGAGGAAAAATGTTTATGGTAAAAATTACAAAAGTCTTGTTGTGTGCTTTGTTGTTGAATGCTGGTCTTTGGGCGGCTGCGCCGAGCAGTTCGTCTGGAGATGGAACAGAAGAGCTTACACGGGCGGTGGAAGGGTTGTCTCTTGATGGTTTGTCTTGTGGCTATTTGAAGAAAACACTGCTTCATCTCGCAGCCGAACAGGGCAACATAAAAGCTATTTATCAGTTGGTTGTTGAGCAAGGAGCTTCAATGAATGTGGGCGATTTTATGGGTCACACTCCTTTGCACTGTGCTGCTATACATCAGTATAAGTGGCCAGAAGTGTTTGACTTATTGATTGAGTTGGGTGCCGACCGGTATGCTTGCGACAACAAAGGTAAGCTTGCCTGGCCAGAAAGACAAATGCTTTCTGCTGCCGCGTCTGGCAATCTTGAAGTTATGCAAAGGCTGGTTGACGCAGGTGCTGATATCGATGTGAATGATGTACGTCAAAATAGGAATCATGTTTTGCACTTTCTTGCAGCGAGTCGCAATCATGAAGCGTTGCGCTGGGCGTGCCAAGTTATGCGCGATAGCAAGAAAAAATCGGTTGATGTCGAGAATTTTGATCGGGTTACGCCGTTGCACGTAGCTGCATATTATAAAGATAAAAAAGCAATGGAGATATTGATATCATTTGGTGCAGATAAGTCTAAGTGTGTTAATGGTGCCTCGTGGGAAAATTATTGGCACTATCTTGGCGATGAAGTTACGTTTGCTGATGGGACTAAAGTTAAGGGGCTGCTGCCGCCGCCAACGGTTATTCTCAAGGGTGGTAAAGTAAGTAATATGACGGTTGATTATCATAATGGCCAAGTTGCACATTATGGAAATAGTGGTGATTGTAATCTGCTGTAAAAAAATATGGAAATAACTATGATTTTAAGAATTTCAAAAGCGTTTGTGTTTATTTTTCTACTGAGTGCCAATGTGTTTGCTGCAACAGCAGCTTTAGAAAGTGGCTGGCGAGAGTGTGCTGCCAAGATGGCTCAATTGTCGATTTATGATAACGCTATTGCGGACAAAGTGTGGAAAGAAACACCGCTTCATCGGGCTGCCAGAAAAAATGACGCAGATGCTATTTACCTGATGGTTGTTATGCAAAAGGCTGCAATAAATGCACGCGATGCCTGGGGCCGGACACCGCTGCACCATGCCGCCAATTGGCCTGGGCATGAAGCAGCGTTTGACCAGTTGATTGCGTTGGGTGCTGACCGGTATGCTCGTGACAAAGATGGTAAGCTTGCTTGGCCAAATAAACAAATGCTTTGGGCTGCAAAAGCCGGCGATCTTGAAGAGATGAAAAAGTTGTATGCGCTGGGTGCTAATGTTGATGTGAAGATTTGTTATTCGGAGGGGACGGGTGGTTTTAGCGACCCAGAGAATCATGTACTGCATCTTCTTGTGGTGAGTCGCGCTTACGATGCTTTGCGTTGGGCTTGTTGCGTTATGCAACAGCAGGGTAAATCAGTTGATGTTGATAATGGGCGTTTTGGTGGTGGTTGCGCTACGCCGTTGCACTATGCGGCGTATCATGCTGGGTATGATAACAATCACACGGCATACAATATTTTGCTAGAATTTGGTGCTGATCAAAACAAGAGCAATTATTGGCATGCTTCATGTCGTGACTTTTACAAGTTAGGATTGAAGGAGGGTGGGCGTGTTGCTCACTCTGCAGGAGGCAGTGCAGAAGAAGGTTGCTTGATACTGTAACTAAAATTAAGCGTTAAAAGTTGAGCCCACTAAGATTTTTTCTTAGTGGGCTCAATTATTTATGGCTTTTTTACTTATGGTCTAACGAACCTAAATACGTTTGCGCATCAAGTGCAGCCATGCACCCCATCCCTGCAGCAGTTACTGCTTGGCGATAGCGATAATCAGCAACGTCGCCGGCAGCAAATACGCCCGGCACACTGGTCTTCGTCTGATTTTCAAGAACTAAATAACCGTACGCATCAGTTTTAAGTTGACCAGCAAAAATTTTGGTGCTCGGGTTAAAACCAATCGCCACAAACGCGCCGTCAGCGGGCAGCGTGCTACGCTCTTTTGTCTTTTGATTTTCAAGCACAACTTCAGTCAGTTTATTACCATCGCCCTTCATTTCAACAACGGTGGTGTTGTAAACAAAGTTTACTTTTGGATGGTTCAAAATTTTATTTTTAATTGGATCGTTGGCGGTGAGTTGGTCAAGAATGTGGATCACTGTCACTTTGCTTGCCAAGTGGCTCAAGTGCTCAGCCTCGGTTACCGCAGTGTTGCCGCCGCCAATAATAACCACTTCTTTATCTCTAAAAAATGGACCGTCGCACGTAGCGCAAGTAGAAACGCCTTTGTTGAAATACTCTTTTTCGCCAAGACAACCAAGTTTTTTGTGCTCAGCGCCGGTGGCAATAATTACGGTGTGGGCTTGAATTGTTTTGCCACTTTCAGTAGTCAGTGTAAATGGTTGTTGTGCAAAGTTAGTAGCTACAACGGGGTCTTGTACCAGCTCGGCACCATATTTTTTTGCGTGGCTGCGCATGCGATCCATCAAGTCTGGCCCTTGAACCGAGAGGTCGCCTGGCCAGTTTTCAACGAGTGTTGTTGTCATGAGTTGGCCACCCGGCAGGTTGCCTTCTAAAATTAATGTTTTAAATCCTGCGCGAGAACCATAAATGCCGGCGGTAAGGCCAGCAGGGCCCGATCCAATAACAACAATATCGTAGGTCATGAGCGTATCCTTTGAGCTTTTTTTTGTTAGGCAACCATAATAAATGAAGGTATAGTGTATACCACAATTTTTGTCAGCGAAAGGTTAAGTCTAACAAATTTTTTTCAGGAGAAAAGGATGATTGTTGTAGGAAAAAGTGCGCCCGACTTTTCATGCGATGCGGTTGAAAACGGCAATATTAAGCGCGTGAGTTTAAAAGATTTTGATGGTAGTTATAAACTGCTGTTCTTTTATCCACTCGATTTTACGTTTGTTTGTCCAACAGAGCTGCATGCGCTGCAAGAATATCATGAAGAGTTTAAAAAGCGTGATGTGCGGGTGTTGGGTATTTCTGTTGATTCTGCTTACAGCCATTTGGCTTGGCTTGAACAGCCAAAAAATAAAGGTGGCATTTGCGGTATTAGCTACCCGTTGCTGGCAGATATTACCAAAAAAATAGCAGATGATTATGGCGTTTTAGACCAGCAGGCCGGCGTTGCGTTGCGAGGGACTTTTTTGCTCGATAAAAATAATGTGGTGCAGTATGCCGCTATTAACAACTTGCCGCTTGGCCGCAATATTGCTGAGTTGGTGCGTTTGGTTGATGCATTGCAGCATGTTGAAAAAAACGGAGAAGTGTGCCCAGCAAATTGGAATCAGGGGCAGAAGGCTATGAAGACGACGCAAGCGGGTTTGCAAGCTTATTTTGGGTAGGGAAAAAATAGTGGGGGGCATAGCTTTTAAGCGCCGTCTTGATTAAAAGTTTCAGATAAAAAAGAAGGGGGAAGGTTTTATACCGCTCCCCCAGAACTAAAAAATTTTTGACATTAAATGTTACTCATAGTCTTGCAATGTTTCAGCTTCTACCGGCTGGCTGCTTGCTGCTGAACTGCTTGCAGCTATCGAATCACTTGATGCCGCCTGCTGTTTGTGTTTTTCTAAAGCTTCCAAGAGAGTCTCGGCAGCTTTTTTGACAAAAGAACAAGAATCATTTTTATAAAGCTCTGCTGCTTGAGTAGCTGCCGCAAATGCCGGTTCATAACCTTTGGTGATAAGTGCTGTGAACAGATTCCATGCATTATAGCGAACGCTAAAACGAGCATGCGATATATTGGCAGTTGCAACTTGAGTAGCTGCCACAAATGCCGATTCATAACCTTTTTCAACAAGTGCTGTGAACAGATTCGATGCATTATATCCAACGTCATAATCATCATGCAATATATTGGTAGCTGCAACTTGAGTAGCTGCCTCCAATGCCGGCTTATGGTCTTTTTCAACAAGTGCTTTGAACAGATTCCATGCATCAGATCTAACATATAGATCAGCATGCGATATATTGTCAGCTGCTGCTTGAGTAGCTCTCGCAAATGCTGGTTTATAACCTTTTTCAAAAAGTGCTGTGAATAGATTCAATGCAGACTGTCTAACGTCATAATCATCATGCAATATATTGGTAGCTGCAACTTGAATAGCTGCCTCAAATGCCGGTTCATAGCCTTTTTTAAAAAGTGCTGTGAACAGATTCAATGCAGACTGTCTAACGTCATAATCATCATGCAATATATTGGTAGCTGCAACTTGAATAGCTGCCTCAAA